>JANYBP010000122.1 GCA_025360745.1 bacterium | reverse complement strand
GCACACGCAACTTAAAAAAGAGGGTAGGTCTGTAGCCAAACGTTTTGCCGCATGAAAACAGCGAAAGCATTGGGGTTTTCAATGCGTCGCACCCAGAAAAAGGCGACTTTCAAGGTCGAATAGCGAAAGTCCGGCTAAGCGCCGACGGTTCTAGAACATCGCCTGCAATCCGGCCGTGAGGAACCAGGCGGCCTTCATTTGCAAGCCGTTCAGATCCTGGTAGATCGGCGCGCCGCCCTCAACCCCAAGGCTGACGCCGCGGAATTTGAAGCTGACACCCAGCGCTCCATCGACACGCTCCCCGCCATAGTTGTTCGCATCGGCGTCGGGAGTTGGCGCCCACTTCATGGGCATGGCCGGGTCGGAACGATAGAGCAGTTTCTGGATTTCGGAATCCCGCCCATGAATGTCATCCGTGTGGTTGTAGGCGAAGCGCAGCCAGGTCGCCGCGGGTCCGAGGGCGCGCTGCAGCCAGGTATTAACCTTGACGCTGTCGCCAAGGCGGTAGTCGTTCATGTTATCCGCGGTGTGCCAGGTATACATGGCCTGCGCGCCCCAATTCCACAGCGCATCGTCGCTCAAGGCGCTATAGGTCAGGGCGGGCTTCAGGTCGTAGGAACCGGACCCGAGTTGCATGTCGTACGGGGCGCGAAATTCCCAGCGCATCATCTTGACGGACTTTTCGATATCGCCCGTCGGCAGACTAAGTCCGAGGCTGCCCACGAAGTCGCCGGCAATCCTGTAGATACCCCGCAGTTCCGTGTCTCCGAAGCCCTCCGTCCGCATGCGCGGCTCGCTCATGATCGGCTTCGCCGGCCCCATGTCCATCAGCATGTCCATCGTATTTTCCTGATAGTTCGCCATGCCCATGATCGTGAAGCGGTCGGTGACGCCGTACATCAGCATCAGCATGTGCATATCCATGTTCATGCCGGTGGGGATCATCATGTATTCGTAGCGGCTGTTTCGCATGAAGCCCACCTGGTCCGGGCCGACATCCGAAGCGCCGTCGCGCAGGCCGTGCATCTTCATATGCATGTACTTGTAACCGGCCATCCAGCAGCCGGCTTCATGCACATGGTAGATGTCGTCGCCAAACGAGGGATTGTAGGTCATGAGCGCGCCCGCGCCGTCGCACCCGCACGACATTTCATCGCCCGGCGTCCCCGGTGTGGCGGCGTTACCGGCCTGGAGCGCGGCGGCAAGCAATATCGTTCCAACGATCTTGGATTTTTTCATATTTGACACCTTTTCCGCGCCTCAATGGGCGTTATCCAATGCCCCTGTGTCGCGCCGAGCGCGATGACGACGGCCGCGACCCGCGCCGTAACCAGAAAAACATGTCCTTTACGGTTCATTTCGCAATACACCGCACCGGCTCGCCTTCAAGCATCCGCGGACCGGCGTTTCAGTTCGCGCGCGCGCAGCCAGACGAAGAGCACGGGCGTGACGATCATGATGTGAATAAAGCTGCTGATCATTCCGCCGAGCACCGGCGTCGCCAGCGGGCGCATGATTTCCGAGCCGGTGCTCGTGCTCCACAGGATCGGCAGCAATCCGAATACGGTGGTGGCCACCGTCATCACCTTGGGACGAAGCCGTAAGGCCGCCCCTTCCTTGACCGCCGCGAGCAAGTCCGCGTGATTGAAGGCCGGGCCGCGATCCAGCTGTTTCTTGCGCACGGCCTCCTGAAGGTAAACCACCATCACGATGCCGGTTTCGATGGCGGTGCCGAAAAGCGCGATGTAACCGACCCAGACCGCGACGCTGAAATTGTAGCCCAGCAGGTATTGCAGAAAGACGCCGCCGGTCAGCGCGAACGGCACCGCCAGAATCACATGGGCCGCCTCCTTGGCGGAGTGGTAAACGATGTAGAGCAGCAGGAAAATGATCGCCAGCACGGTGGGCACGATGATCTGCAGGGTGTGCTGGGCGCGGAGCTGGTTCTCATATTGCCCCGCCCATTCGATGGTCATGCCCTGCTCCAGTTTAACCTCCCTGGCGATACGCGCGCGCGCCTCATTCACGAATCCGCCCAGATCGCGGCCTTGCACGTTGGCCTGCACGAAGACCCGCAAGCGGCCGTTCTCGCTGTCGATTTCGCTGGGGCCGCTCACGCGCGTAATCTTCGCCACCTGACCGAGCGGGATGGCCTGGCCGGCCGGGGTGAAGACCAGCGCGTCGCCCAGCCGTTCGATTTCGTCGCGCTCGTCGCGCTGGTAGCGCAGTTGGATCGGAAAGCGCTGACGCCCCTCGATGGTGGTCGTGACGTTCTTGCCGCCGAGCCCGGTTTCCACGACATCCAGCACCGTCCGCGCGCTCAGGCCGTAGCGCGCCATGGCCACGCGGTCCACGGCGATGTTGACGTACGGCTTGCCCTGCAGCCGCGAAGGCGACACGCCCGTGGCGCCGGGGATCCCGCGCATGACCTTTTCCACCTCAAAGGCCTTTTTCTGCAGGGCCTCCAGGTTGTCTCCAAAGATTTTGACGCCGATCTGGGCTCGGATGCCGGTGCTCAGCATCAGAATCCGCCCCTCGATGGGATGCAGAAATCCCGGCACGTAGCCCGGGGCCTGGCTGAGTTTTTCGGTCAGTTCGGCGATCAACTTCTCCTGCGTCATACCGGGACGCCACTGTTCCCGCGGCTTCAACTCGATCGTGGTCTCGATCATCTCGACCGGCGCGGGGTCCGTGGCCGTCTCGGCGCGCCCCAGTTTTCCGGCCGCCGATTGCACTTCGGGTGTCTGCTTCATAACCTGGTCCTGCCAGGCGATCAGCCGCTTGATCTCGGTCAACGAGGTGCTGGGCAGCAGGACCGGCATGAACAGCAGGGAGCCTTCGTTCAAGGTCGGCATGAATTCGCTGCCGATGCCGCGCGCGAGTCTGGCGCTTCTGGCGCAGTGCCATTTTTCCAGCGCGACCGCCACGGGACGGGGCAACCCCAAAGCCAGCGTCACGGCCGCACAGAGCAGTACGGCCGCGACGCCGAGCACGCTGCGGCGATGGACCAGCGCCCAGTCGAGGGTTGGCGTGTAGAGGCGCAGCATGCGCTTCATGAGCCAGTTGTGTTGCTCGCGGCGAAAAGGCCCACGCACGAGGAAGGTGCAGAGGGCGGGCACGAGCGTGACCGACAGCAGGGTGGCGCCGATCATGGCGAAAGTCTTGGCGAAGGCCAGCGGGTGAAACAACTTGCCCTCTTCGCCGATCAGGGTGAACACAGGGATGAACGCCAGGATGATGATCAGCATCGCGAAGAAGATGGGGCGTCCCACCTGCTGCGCCGCCTCCAGCGTCACCGCCCAGGTTTCGGCGGGCGTGAGACGCGTATGCCCGCCCTTGCGGTCCTCCGCGCGTTCGCAATGGCGGATCACGTTTTCCGTCATCACGATGCCGGCATCGACCAGCACGCCGATGGCGATGGCGATGCCGCTCAACGACATGATGTTTGAGGTGATGCCGAACTGCCGCATCAGGATAAAGGAAATCAGGATCGAGATCGGCAGCGGCAGGGTCACGATCAGAATGCTGCGGAAGTGCCAGAGGAAGACGATGTGCGCCAGGGCCACCAGCAGGATTTCCTGCCACAAGGCCGTCTTGAGGGTGGCGATGGTCCGCTCGATCAGTGTGCCGCGGTCGTAGAACGGCTTGATGCTGACGCCGGGCGGAAGGCTGGGAGCGATGCGAGCGATCTTCTCCTTGACGCGCCCGATCACGGCCAGTCCATTCTCGCCGTTGCGCATCACCACCACACCGCCAACGACCTCCTTGCCGTTCACGTCAAGCGCGCCGCGCCGGAAGTCGCCCCCAAGCTGGATGGTGGCAATATCGCGTAAATAGACGGGCGTGCCCCCGCTTTGCCTGATGACGATGTTTTCCAGGTCTTTCGCGGATTCGACCAGTCCGATGCCGCGCACGACGAATTCCATGCCGCTCTCTTCGACCACCTTCCCGCCGACGTTCAGGTTGTTTTGCTGTACGGCCTGGAGCACCTCATCCAGCGAGACCCGCAAGGCGCGCATACGGGTGGGCGAAACTTCGATCTGATACTGGCGCACGAAACCGCCGATGCTGCCAATGTCCGCCACCCCGGGCAGTTCGTTGAGTTGGTAGCGGATAAACCAGTCCTGCAGCGCGCGCAACTGCGAGAGATCGTAGCCGCCTTTGGGCGCCTTGCCCGGATCCACCGCCAGATAATATTCGTAGACCCAGCCCAGTCCCGTGGCGTCGGGCCCGAGTTTGGGAACCACGCCGGGCGGCAGGTTATCGCCCAGATAGTTCAAGCGTTCGAGCACGCGCGAGCGCGCGAAGTAGTTGTCGATGCTCTCGTCAAAAATCACGGTGATGAAGGTGAAGCCGAACATCGAGGCGGCCCGCACCGTCTTGACGCCCGTCAGGCCCTGCAGGTTCACAGAGAGTGGATAAGTGACCTGATCCTCAACCTCCTGGGGACCGCGGCCCGGCCAGTCGGCGAAGACGATCACCTGGTTTTCGCTCAGGTCCGGAATCGCATCGACCGGGGTACGGTAGAGGGAACCGATCCCCCACCCGATCACCAGCAAAACTCCGCAGACAACCAAAAAACGGTTGCGCAGCGACCATTCGATCAAACGATCGATCATGGCATTACCGTCGCGCTTTCCTGGTCGGCGGGCTGGTTCGTACCCGCCGGCTCCGGCAGCACGCCATGCGCCTCGGCGATTTTGGCCATGCGCATCTTCCACATCTCGTCCCGCACGGCCATGCGTATTTTGTCGGCCTGGTAATGCGTGAGATTCTTGCCCTGAACCGGCGGCGGATTCGTATCCGCCGTCGCTTGCATCATGACGGGAACCGCCGGCGTATTGCTTTCGACGCCTTCCGGCGATCCCGTCGGCGCCATGGCCGGCGCTTCCGTTACGGCGGGCATTTGCTCCATGGCGGCGGCCTCCCCCGCCTCGGCGGCGGGTTCGCAGCCCTGGCTGAATTGAGCCTGGGCGTCGATCAGGACATTACCGGAGGTGATCACCCGCTCGCCTTCCTCCAATCCCTGGAGCACCTCCCAGCAGTCGTCGCCCTGGCGTCCGAGTTTGACGCGGCGCCGCTCGTAGGCGCCCCCGCCCTGGTCCACGTAGGCATAGGCCGAGCCGCCGGGGTACAAGATGGCGGAGCGCGGCACGGTCAGCACATTGGGCGTTGCGGCATGAACCCGCCCCTCCGCATACATGCCGAAGCGCAGCATGCGCCTGACGGGAAAGTTGGTGGAGACGACGGGATTGACGATTTCGGCGCGCACCTTGACCGCCCGCGTCGCTTCATCGATCGCCGGATCCATGAACGAAATGCGGGCCGGGAACTTTCGTCCCGGCACGGCCGCGACAGTGACCTCGACCGCCTGCCCCTGCTCGAACCAGGGCAACTGTCCCTCATAGACATCGAAGCGGAACCACAACAGCGCGGCATCCGAGATCGTAAGCAACTTCTCGCCTTCCACCACATACTGCCCGTTGTATACGTTGCGCTCGGTCACAATACCGGACTGCGGCGCATCCATCTGACTGGCAAAAGGATCGGGAGATTTTCCAGTCTGGGTCAGATTACTGACGGAAGAAAGCAAACTGACGCCAACAGCGCGCAGATACGAGCGCTTTTGCGCCAATTCGGGACTGAAAAGGGTCAGCAGCGGCTGGCCTTCGGCAACTTCCACGCCGACATAGGGCACGGCGAGGTTTTGAATCCTGGCTGCGACCGGCGCCGAGACGACCGTCTTGCGGCTTTCGTTGGCCGCCAATATCCCCGCCACCCGCAAAGTACGCAGCAGCGGCCGGCGCCTGACCTCGTCGGTCTGCACGTCCAGCACGGTAATGCTGTTGGAACTTAGGACAACCATCCCGGCGCCGGTTCCGAAACCCTGCTCCCCCTCGTAGATGGGTGTCAAATCCATGCCACAGACGGTGCATTTGCCGGGCCGATCGGACTTGACCCAGGGGTGCATCGAGTCCTGATAGCACACCGCACGCCGCGCTTGCGCACAGTCCTCCCGGCCGGTGTAGGCATGCCAAAGGCCGTAGCCCAGCAAGGCGCCGATCACAACCGCCAAAAGCACTCTCAGCAACCTGGCCTGAGTGCGGATGTTTTGCATGCTCACTCTACTTTCAGTTCCTCGCTTCGTACGCCGCCCACAACCACAGCCACCAGACTGCCTTTTTTAATCAATCCATTGGGGTTTGGAATCAGCAGGGCGTAGGGCCTGCCGACGACCAAGCGGTTGGGAGGCGGCGGGAAAGTCCCCGCCTCGGGCGTCGCCATCGCCGCCGAACGCGCTCCCGAGTGTTGAGGGAAGGGCCACTCCTGCGTTTGGGAGGGTAGCATGGCAATTTCGGCGCCGCTGGCCAGATCGATCAGGTAGTTTTTGGATTTATTGCCCGCCAGCGTTCCGGCTTTATCGTACCCTGTGACCTGATAGATCAATTCCACCGCCCCATTGGCCTGCGCCAAACCGATGCTCGCAAGCCTGATCCCCCACTTCGCCTCCACCGGTCCGGGCGGATCGGGCTGATCGCCGGTGGCGCCCGTCTCGTCAGGCGCAACCGTAACGGCGGGCGAAGCTGCCCCGCCACCGGACGCGCTTGGCGAGGAAGCGCGTAAGCCGCCGCCGGCAGGCGCGGACAATTCCGAAGCCGTCTGGCCCGACGGCCTTTGGTCCTGGCCCTCCGTCGCATTCTCACGCGCCACGCCGGGGTCCGCATCCGCCGTGTCGGCAACCCGTGAAGCGCCGGCGGCGATCAGACCGGCCCGCGCCCGCCCGCGCGCGTCGCCAGGCGCAAGCGTGCCGGCCTGTCCGTTAATCCTCGATCGGGTAGCCGCTGTTCCCGTCGAAATATCCGCCGTGGTTCCGCCGGGGAAAGCCGCTTCGCCGTCAGCCGCGCTCTTGAATGTCGAGCCGCGCCGCCCCATCGGCCCCGTTCCCGCACTGCCGGCCGGCTGCGACCCGTGGCTATGCAACCAAAGCGAAACCAAAATCAGGGCGATCAAGCCAGCCAGTAGCGCGACAAGGCCCGGACGGATGCGATTGCCGTCTACCGGCTGGTTACTCATCCTGCCTCCTCGATAGGAACATCCTGTTCCGGATTATACCGTTGCATTATTGCTCTTCAACGCAGCGCATAATCCAACCGGGCATCGGACCGGCGACGGGATACCAGGCATTGGGCACGCCGTTCGTATCCACGCCCCAGAGACCGGACATGCCGCCATCGCCGGCCTGTAGCAGGATGTAATTCTGGCTCATGTCGCGCAGAATCCAGCCGGCCGGCAAGGCCGCGTTCAACGGCGTCCATGCCGTGACGTTATTGCCGCCATCCAGCGTCCAGTAGCCGCTCAGCGCGGTCGCGCCGAATTGCACCAGCACGCGGTTACCGGCCAGCGCCCGGGCGATCAGATTGGGCATCGGCCCGGAGAGCGCGGTCCAGGCGGCGGGCGTGTTGTTCGTGTTCAGCGTCCAGATTCCCACGGCGCCGCCATCGCCCTGCTGCAGCAGGATGCGATTGCCGTCCACATCGCGGGCGACCCAGCCGGCCAACGGACCGGATACGGACCACCAGTAGCTGGGAACATTGGCGACGGTGTCCCACAAGCCGATGAGTCCGCCGGGACCTTGCTGGAGCAGAATATGCTGCTGGTTCATACCCGGCAGCGCCCAGGCGCCGCCCAGCGGTGCGGTGACCGCGGTCCAGGCCTCCGGTTGGTAGTTCGTTCCCAGGGTCCAGACACCCGCCAACCCGCCGGCGCCCTGTTGCAACAGGATCGCCACCCGCGTGGCCACGGTGTAAACGATGTTGGACACGTCGAAATACGCTCCGGTGGTCGAAAAACTCATGACCGCCTGATCGAATGCGGCGCCGGTGTACGCCACTGTACCAAGCGCATCGCCGCCAAGCGTCGGATCGAGCGGATCGTAAGGCGCGAAATTGGTCGCGGCGGCCACCGTGCTACCAACCTGAACGCCGTTGCGCAGGAAATTGATTTGCACGCCATTGCTCACGGCGCCAAAGACTCCCAGCGATCCGAAGTCGAAGTTTAAGACTTGTACTGGAGCGCTGAAATCCACGATCAGCCGTCCCGGCGAAGTCCCGAATACGCCGAACTGGTCCAGAGTGCCGAAATCCACTCCGCTGCCCAGATCGTCGTACATAAAGGTCACCGCGCCGATCGCGTAGCCGCCAGGATTAATCGCGGCGGTGATATCCACGGTATTACTGCCGAGGACGCTAAAATCCACCGCCACCGGCGCCGGCGCGGCCTTGACGGAACAGCAGGCCCACACGGCGATGGCGAAGATCCATAGATTCGTTCCGATTGTCATTTTTTTCTGGCTTTTCATGATTATCTCCCTTCGATGCAATATTGATTGTCGTCGGCGGGGGTGTGCATGCCCCCGCCGGCGGCCTTGGCCTTTACAACGTGGTTACCGTCAACACATTGGAATATGGCGATGGACCGCCCGCGTTGAAGGCCCGCACCCGGTATTGATAGGTCCTCTTCGTCGTCAACCCGGTGTTCCGATAAGTGGCGGTGTTGACCGCCGTCTGGGCAATCTGCGTCCAAGTGCCGCCGCCGTTGGTGCTGCGCTCGACGTAGAAGCCCTGCTCATTATTGGAATTGTCGTTCCAGAGCATGATCACGGAGCTGGAGGTTCGCAGCGACAACCTCAGGTTGCTCGGCGCATTCGGGATAATGCTGGGCGTGGTGGCGCTGGCCACGTTCGAGAAGGGCGAGTTGCCGTTCACACTGGTCGCCATCACCCTGTAATAGTAGGTGCGCAGTTGCAGGACCGAGGTGTCGACATAATTCGTCACGTTGGCCCCCACGGTGAAATTAGTCACCCCCTGCGTGAAGGCGGCATCTCCGGCGCGTTGGATGTTGAAGCCATTCTCGTTGAGCGACCGGTCCAGCCAGGTCAGCGACACCCGCACGCTGATATTGGTCAGCACCGCCGCCACCAGATTGGTCGGCCCCTGAGGCGCGACTTTGACCACGATGGCGCGCATCATGTCGTTTTCCTCGTGTCCGAGCAGGTGGCAGTGCCAGACATACTCCCAGCCGAAGTTCACGACCTCGTTGCTGACCGCCATCGCGCCGCCGGTAAGCGGATCCACGCCCGTGAACCCCATCGTGGAGCCCAACGGCAGATGCGGCGCCAGGGGACGTATGCTGTCGGGCAAGGCGAAAGGCAGCACGGGCTTGACCGCCCGCAGCGCAACCACGATGTCCTCCAGAGGATTCATGCGCACGGTTTCCTTCCAGCCCAGTTCGTTGGGATCCGGCGGCCGGATGGCGCCGTCCCAGCCGACACGGTTGATCACCTGCACGTTAACCAGGTGGAAATGAATGCCATGCGTATCCACCCCGTTGTGCGTGATCTTCCAAACCTGGGTTTCCCCGTCGTTGAAGATCTCGGTGGGTGGATCGGTGAATCCCAGCGGAATCGTGGTCTGGATCAAGGACGTGGTGAACGGCAGTTCCACGCCCAGGGTGGCATTCATCCGTCCATAGACGTCGAACAGTTCCTGAATGGCCTTCGGCTGCATCGGCAGCGCGTTGGTGAGCGTGGCGCTCGCCGTGGCGCCCACTCCGCGTCCGCCCACCGGCAGGAACGTGACGCTCGGCGGCTGGGTATAGCCATGGCCGGGATTGATGACATTGACCGCGCGCACGACCCCGCCGGATACCGAGGCCGAGACCACCGCGCCCGTGCCGCCGCCACCGCCCAGCAGACGCACCGTCGGCGCCACGGTATAGCCCGTGCCACCCGCCGTGACCGTGACGCTTCCCAGCGGCTGCGGCGTCAACACCAGGGCGGTGTCCTGGATGCGCGAATAGATATCGACGTAATTGGTCGCCCCGTTAACCGGCCCATATGCGGACTGCTGGACGATCAACTTGGGCTGGGTATTGCTGAAGGCGATCGGCAGTGCGGCCTGTAGCAGCGGGAACTGGTTCGTCATGTAATCCGGGGCCGGCGCGCCGTTTCCCACGCGGAACTGCATGATCGTGCGGGTGTTCGGTCCGGAACCAGGCTGGGTCGAAGGGGCCCCGCCTTGATTGTCATCGCCGCCTGTGGCCGAAAGGTCCGGATCGCCCGTATAGAAATCGAATCTCGGATCGAAGGCTGGCACCGGCGCTGGGGAATCGTTGTACAGAATGATGGTCTTGCCGGCGAAGCGGGAGAAATCCACAATCACGTCGGCGCGTTCCGCCGCCGCCAGGAAGAGCGAGCGTTCCAGAACGTTCAGCACCACGATGTTGCGGCGGTTGTAGTCGAAACCGACCGGCCGATTAGCGATCACCACCGGCGCGGGCAGCAAGCCGCCTTCGGTGCCGATCTGAATCATACGCGGTCCTTCCAGCAGCGGGTCGGGCACGCCGCCGGCGCGATTGTCCATCGTCGGATACCAGGCCGGAATATTCGTGCCGGGAACGGCCGCAATCATCCTGACTTCCGTGTTGGTGAAGGTCCGGCCGCCGGCATTGGTGTAAATGGCGGGATCGGCCACGTAGAGCTGCAGGTTAAGCATACGCTCGTTGCAGGCGTTCAAGATCCGCAGCCGGTAGGCCTTGGGGTCCACCTTGACATAAGGATAGGCGGTGCCGTTGACCAGCGGGGTGTCCATGAAAGCCTCGGGCACGCCGGAGATGGTCGGGGGATATGGCGCATCCACCGGAAAGATCGGCCAGAACCAGGGGCCGTAGTCCCAGCGGCCATAGGGATTCGCGCCCGAGTCGTCGGTCGCATACGGATCCTGGTTGGGCACGTAGACGTGCGGATACCAGAGACTGCCGCCCCGGCCCCATTTGGCGAAGTCCCACAACGGATCGATCGCCGCCGTGTACATGGCGGGATTGGTGGCCGTCAACGTGGTGGCATCGCAGACGAACGAGCGGTCCTGAATGATCAGCGGGATATTGTTCGACAGCGGAGGAATCGGCAGCGTGTTTTCGCCGACACCCGGCGGATCGAGAGTCAGATAGCCGGCGGCCTCGCCGGCGTATACGTTGAGGCGGGTCAGCCCCATGGCGTGATCGTGGTAGAACATCAGGCGGCTGCTGTTCTGGTTGGGCCAGTAGTAAGTCGTTACGCCATCTGGCGAAGGCCCCATGTCGGGAACGTCGGTGGTGGATACGCCCTTCTTATAGGAAGTCACCTCGCCGGCCGGCGTGATCCACGTATGCGGGGTGCCGTCGCTGACCCAGGGATTGACACCTCCATGCAGGTGCAGCGTGGCGCGATTCTCCGTGTATTGCTCGTAGACCGGCTGGCCGTTGATGTCCGTACCTGTCTGCACGGGGCCATCCCCGGCGCCCATGTAGGTCGTATCCACCGGAAGAAAAAGATTGCCGTTGGCGCCGGTGGCCAAGCGGTTGGTGAACTTGATGCGCGTCGGCCGTCCGGACGTGGCGACGATGACCGGGCCAAGATAGTGCGGTTGCGTCAGCGCTACGCCGTTGACCTCCTGCACATAGCCGCGCAGCTTGGCGCCGCCGGTGGCGCTGGGGCTGGACTTGACGCCGATGACCGGCGGCAGATCGGAATGCAACTGCTCACGGTAATCAACCAGCGCGATCTCGTAATAGTCCGACCCCGGATAGGCGTTGGTGTTCGCCACCGCGACCGGAAGATACTGACCCAGATTGTTGGTTTGCGTCGGACCCAGTCCGGGCAGCGAGTCCACGAACTTGCGCAACGGCGGGCTGTAAGAGAAATTCGGCGCCGTATAATCCACGAAAGGATTGGGCCCGGTCTGAGCGAAACTTTCCGCGAGTCCCAACGCCAGGGCCGCGAGCGCCCCGATAATTACATAGAACCATTTTCGACTGTTCATACAACCCCCTCCTATTTCCAGTTTGTCCGATAACAACCTTGCCCGAATATCGACGAACTCGAGTCCCTGAATTGCGAAGTCGGCATTTCTTTTCATTTTCGAAAACTCCCGCCGGTTTTGTGTTTCATGCGCCTTGCTCCGGGACGTCGTTCAAAAACTGCTTGAAGAATATTTTATCGCGCCGGCTACCGCCATCAGGCGGCGGTGTAAAGGACAGGGGTTAAAACCTTAGGCGGCGAACACACCCGGTCGGGCTATTTTACCGCGTTCGCCAATCCTGATGCGTCTTCGAACGACGCCTGGTGAGGATCATGATCGTTCGCTAGCCGCTGGTATTTACCAGCCGCGCCGCGTAGGCGCCGTCGGCGCCGGACTCGGGCGGAAAGGAGCGCCGTTCTCGATCCAGACGGAAAGCGGGATGATCCGCCAGCCAGCGCCGCACCTGATCCTCGTTTTCGTCCGGCTCCAGGCTGCAGGTGCTGTAGACGATACGTCCGCCGGGCCGCAGACGCGGCGCGGCCGCGTCCAGCAGCGCCCGCTGCTGCGCGACGGCCGCGGCCAGGCTCTCCGGCGAAAACCGCCAGCGGGCATCGGCGCGGCGGCGCAGGACGCCGGTGTTCGTGCAAGGCACATCGAGCAGGATCGCGTCGAACGGCGTCGCGTCCGCTTCCCGCAAGCCAGCGGTCAGGTCGCCCTCCGACACCTGGACGAACTTGCCGAAGCCCATGCGGTCGAGCGTCGCCTGCAGGCGCGTCAGCCGCGGCGGCGCGCGGTCCAAGGCCACCAGTGTGCCCTGGCTTTGCATGGCCTCGGCCAGCACGGTGGTCTTGCCGCCCGGCGCGGCGCAGGCGTCGAGCACGCGTTCGCCGGGCCGGGCCGCGAGCAGTTCCGGCGCCAGCAGCGTGGAAGGGTCCTGCACCGTGAAAAGTCCCGCGGCGTAGCCGGGCGCGTCGCTCACGCGTCGGCCGTGCGGCAGGACCACGCACCGCTCCGGCGCCGCGGGCTGCGGCGCCGCCGCGACACCCTGCGCCGCCAGCGCCGCGACAAAGGCGTCCATCGTCGTCAGCCACAGGTTGACACGCAGTACGACTTCCGGCGCGCGATTGTTCCAGAGGCAAAGCGCCTCGAGCGCCAGCGGGGCGTAGCGCGCCCGCCAGCGTTCGAGCAGGGTGTCTGGATGCGACATCCGCACGCCCAGCGGCTGCGCCGCCAGCGCGGCCAGGATCGCTGCGCGCTCGCGCGCGACGCGCCGCAGGACCGCATTAACCAGCCCCGTTTGCGCGGCGGCGCCGAGTTGCCGCACAGCCAGCACGGATTCGTTGACAGCCGCATGCGGGGCGCGTTCCAGATCCAGCAATTCGTACACGCCGATCAGCATCGCGGCCGCCACCGGCAGCGTCGGCGGACGTTCCACGCAATTCGCCAGCACCCACGACAGACGCCGGTGTTGTTTCACGACGCCATACACGAGTTCGGTCACCGCGCCGCGGCCGGTCTCGATGCCCGCCACCTGGCGGTCGGGGAATGCGCCCCATTCCAGCCAGCAGGCGACGATCCTGGCGGCCTCGCTGCGGGGCGACAGGCCCGCGCCTGTCGCGGGCATGCCGGAGCCCCGCGGCGGATTTACCGGAGCTTGACGTCGCGGCCGCGCGCTGTATGATTGGTCCTTCAAACGCTTTTAACCTCGTTCGACAAGGATGACAGACCATGATGACCAAAACAAGTTGGTTTAAATCTGCGGCGGCCGGCGGCCTGTTGCTGGCATCGTCAGCGATCGTCAACGCGCAAGGCATCGGCCTGCTGCCCACCGAGACGGCCGAAGTGCGGGAGAGCGATTGGGTGGACATCACCGCCGGCGCCGTCTTCAGCGACCGGCAGCAGTTCTACGGCGCGCGCGACACCTTTTCCCTGATGCCGGAGTGCCGCCTGTTCGTCGATCTCGGCGTGGTAAACCGCGACAGCTTCGACACCGACCTCGGAGCACAGGCCGGCATGATTTACGCCATTCCGCTCGAAACCGAGTTCGACAACGCGGTGCGCGCGTCGCTGTATGGATCCACGGGCGACCAGATCGGCGAATTCGGCGGCACGCTCTCCTGGCTCGTCAGCTACCAGCCGTTGGAAAACGGCGTGATCTTCTACGGCGGCCTGGGCGTGGAACTGGACCACAAGAGTTTCAAGCAGCGCATCGCCGACGTCATGGTGATCGATCCGATCACCGGCGCGGAAGCCGCGCAATCCGTGATCGAACCGAGCAGCACTTCCTCGCGCATCTATCCGCTGCTCAATGTCGGCGCCTTGATGCCGGTCTTCGAGCATGTCAACATTTTCGCCGAATTCGCCTACACCGAAAACTGGTGGATCGGCGTCGGTCTGCGCGTGCGCTGATCTGAACTCACTTCCTGCGCAACTGCAGGTGCTCCGCGGAGTCCATGAACAGCCGCGGTTTTTCGCCGGCGGCGACCGACAGGCGGCCGAGCGCGCGCACATGGTCGCCGCGGGCCGGCAGCAGTCCCTGTTCGCGCAGCGCGGCGGCCACGGAACCGCCGGCGGTCACGATCGTTTCGCCGCCGTCTCCGCCCAGCGTGAACGAAAGCGATGGCGCGCGTCCGGCGGCGTTCGCGCGCGGAGCGGAGCGGGTTACCTCCCCCTCGATCCACACGCGGGCGAAGTTCATGGCGGGCGTGATCTGCGCCGGATGCAGATCGTCGGGCGCGCGCTGGCGGGCGGTCGCGTAGAGCGCCGCCAGTCCGATCGCCCCGAGCAGAACCGCCACCATCTGCAGCATGCGTAACGGCATTCTTCCGGCGCTCTCGGCGCCGCAGTAGGGACAGGCGCCCACGGGGCCGATGTAGCGCCCGCAACTGCCGCACTTTCCGCTCTCGGTGGATTCCGCCATCCGTACGGTCTCCATGTAATTTCGCGCCGGGTTCAAACTTGCTTCGTATTTACTCGAGTATTAAGAATTCAGGAGTCAGAATTCAGAATGACTAATCCGCCTTCAGCAACTTACGGACATCTAAAAACACTTTCCTCAACTCATTCTGATCTGAGACACTTAGTCCCACACTTAGTCGGTTACGCTTAGTCTACCCGCTTAGTCGACTAAGGGTAAGCGACTATTACTCCGGCCATTAAATAGTAGCGACCGTGCAAAACGCGAAATCATGCAAACAAGGCAATATTTCCTCAAAATAGCGCTTCTATTTAATGGCCGGATTAATAAGTGTGCAATCATTGTCTCATTTCTGTTTCATCTGGCGGCTTCTGCGCCAGAGGCCAAACTGACTCCTGACTACCTGAGTAGCAACCTTGATTCTCACATCCTTCCCACGATTTCTCGCAGGATCGTGTCGGTGGTGACGATGCCCACCACCGCGCCGGCGGGGTCGGTCACCAGACATTGCCGCCGCCGCGAGCGGCGCAGCAGCGTGAAAACCTCGGTCAGCGGCGCGGAGGCGGCGACGAAGAGCGGCGGCTGGACAAAGGGCGCGATCGGCGCGGAATCGGGCGCATTGGCGGCGAAAACGTCGAAGACATTCACGACACCGGTATAGACCCGCCGCGTCTCGTCGTAGACCGGAAAGCGGCTGAGCGTGGCGCCGCGGCACTGGTCCAGAAACTGGCGGACGGTCAGGTTCGACGCGACTCGCGCAATGCTCGCGGCGGGAATCATGATGTCCACGACCTTCTTCCCGGTCAGCGCGAAGACGCGCCGGATCATGATGCGCTGTTTGGGACTCAGGGCGCCGTGTTCCTCGCCCTCGTTGGCCAGCAGGTCCAGTTCGTCCTTGGCGACCAGCATCGGACGCAGGGGCTGCTGCTTGAGATTGCCGGGCAGCAATGCCTGAGTGATCCAGATCATGGCGTTGCCCAACGGGCGCAGCAAACGTTCGCTGACCACCAGCAGTTGCGCGAAGCGCGAGCAGCGCGGCAGCGGATCGCTCTGGAACCAGGCCTTGGGCAGGTACTCGGCGAAGACCAGGATGATCAGCATCATGGCGAGGTTCGCCAGCGTTTCTCCCCAGTAGCCGCCGGCGCGCCCGCTCAGCGTGCTTTCGATTTCGGCGCCGAGTTGTCCGGTCAAAACCGCCGCCATGACCATGGCGAGGTTCACGCCGACCAACGTCGTGGCCAGCAGCCGGTCGGGATGCTCAAGAAACCTCTGCAGGTTGGCGGCCGCGCGGTCGCCATGATCCACACGGTGCCGCAACTGCATGCGATTGAGCGAAATCACGCCGGTTTCGATGCCGGCGAAAAACGCGTTGGCGGCCAGACAGACCGCTATCAGGACCAGCGTGGAGAGCATCAGCCGCCCCCCTCTCCGGCGTCGCCGGCGGGCGGCGCGATCAGACGTTCCACCATCACGCTCGTGACCCGATGGCGGCGCATTTTCATCACCGTCACCCGGCAATCCTGCGCCTCGACGCGATCGCCAACTTTGGGTAGACGCTCCATGTGGACGGTGATCCAGCCGGCGATGCGGTCGGCGCCCCCGGCCTCCAGGCGCAGATCGAGTTCGTAGTTCAGGTCCTCAAGACTGGTCGTGCCGTCCATGACCCAGCGGTTGTCTCCGGCGGCCTCGATGGTGGCGGGCAGGCCGCCCTCGGCGAAAGCGGCGAAGTCCACGATTTCGTCCAGAATGTCGCCGCGCGTGATCAGCCCCGCCGTGCCGCCATATTCGTCTATCACGATCGCGATGCGCAATTCCTGCTGCTGGAAAACGGTCAGCAGATTGTCGAGCGGCACGGTGTCGGGCACAAAAAAATGCGGGTGCACATGCGGCTGCATGACGCCGGCTGGATCCAGCAGGTAGGCGCGCACATCGAGAAAGCCCTCGATGTGGTCGAGACTTTCGCGGTAGACGGGCAGATGGCGAAAGCGGCACCCGCGCGCGGTCGCGCGCTGCAACTCGGGGGAGGCGGAAAGATCGAGGCCCACGATGTCCACCCGCGGCGTAAGCACGTCGCGCGCCTGCAGGTTCTCCAGCCGGATGATGCCGTCCAGCATCATGCGCTCCTCGTGGTTGAGCAGGCCCTCGGAATGTCCCACATCCACGGCGGTCAGTAATTCCTCGCCCGTAAAGGCCGCCTTGCGGGGACGGAAGACATGCTGGGAGGCGTCGGTTATGCGCTCCAGCAGGCGGCGGATCGGCGTAACGGCGGCGATCAGCCAGCCCAGCGGCCGGACATAAAGCGCGGCCAGTTGCTCCGGACGGCGCATGGCGAAACGTTTCGGACCGACCTCCCCGAAGACGATCAGGAGTATCGTCATGACGCCAATGGCGATGGATTCCGCGTGGACCCGGGTGAAGCCGCGGACAATCACGTAGCCCAGGTTGGCGGCGGCGACATTGACGATGGTGTTGCCGATCAGCACGCTCGACAGCAGGGCCGTCGGCGTCGCAAGCAGATGCTCGATCGCGGCCGCCTTGCGCGGATGGCGGCGGCGGATGCGGTGAATTTGCAGCGGGTTGAGCAAAAAGAGCGCCGTTTCCGCGCTTGAGAAAAAGGCGGACATCATCAGCAAGGTCAGCAATACGGCGGACTCCGCAAACACCAGCCACATGTTCGACTCCGGCAAAAACGTCGCTAATCGGGAAGCACAGGACCATTGAACCTGTCGCGGAGACGGCCGTCAAGTCATTACGGTCGCATCCGTTGACACCCGCGCCCGGTGTATGACATGATTTGCGCATGAAAATCGGGCGCAAAACGGTCATTTTTCTGGGCGACGGCATGGCGGACGAGCCGATCGAGGCGCTCGGAAACCGCACTCCGCTCGAAGCCGCGCATACTCCCGGCATGGACCGCATCGCCCGCGAGGGCCGTTCGGGCACGCTCTTGACGCTGCCCGATGGCTTCCCCACCAGCAGCGAGGTGGCCAATATGACCGTGCTCGGCTGCGATCTGCCCAGCGAGTATTGCGGCCGCGGACCGATGGAAGCGGCCGGCCGTGGTGTGCCGCTGGGACCCAACGACATCGCCTTTCGCCTTAATCTGGTGACCGTCAGCGACGGCATCCTGCGCGATTTTTCCGGCGGCCATATCGCCCCCGGCGAGGCGGACGAGTTGATCGCCGCGCTCAACGATACTCTGGGCACGCCTGAAGCGCGTTTTTACACCGGTGTCAGCTACCGCAACCTGCTGGTTCTGTCGGGGGAAGGCCTGACCGCCGCGGTCAGGGCGGACAAGCCCGACGACAACCATGGCGAGCGGGTCAGCGATCACCTGCCGCGCGCCACCGAACCCGGAGCCCAACGCACCGAAGCGCTGCTGCGCGGGATCATCGCCGCCGCGCCCGCCGTCCTGGAGTCGCACCCGGTCAACCGCCGCCGCGTCGCGGCGGGCCTGCCGCCCGCCAACGGCGTCTGGCCCTGGAGCGGCGGCCGCGCCGGCGCGCTGCGCTCGATCGAATCGAAGTACGGCGTGCGCGGCGCCGTGATCACGGCGGTGGACGTGATCGCCGGCATGGGCCGCCTGCTGGGCCTGGACGTGATCCCGGTCCCCGGCGCCACCGGCTATATCGACACCAATTATGAGGGCAAGGCCGCCGCCGCCCTGGCGGCGCTGCGCAGCCACGATTTCGTCTACCTGCACGTCGAGGCGATAGACGAAGTTTCGCATGCGCAGAACCTGGCGCTCAAACTCCAGGCCATCGAGGACTTCGACCGGCGGATCATCGTGCCGGTGCTGGACGCGGCGGGCCCGGAAGTTAACGCCGCCGTGCTCCCCGACCACCCGGTGCCGCTACGCCTGGGCCGCCACACCCGCACACCCGTGCCGGTCGCGGTGCGGCAGGCTGGCGTCCAACCCGACGGCGTCGCCAGTTTCGGCGAGCGCGCCTGTCTACAGGGCGCGCTGGGCGCGCTGCGTGGCGACGGACTGATGCGCCTCTTGTTCGGATAACCGGCAAACACCATGACCGATTCCGCTTCAACGCAGCCCCCCGTGGCGTCGGCTTCCAGCCGGCGCCCCATCGCGGAACCAACCACAATGCCTCCCCAACGGCTGCGGGTGATTGCCTGCAACCTCTTCTGGCGCGAGTTGTGCTGGTGCGCGGCGCGCACGCCAAATCTGCTGGACATCGAGTTCGTCGAACTGGGCGAGCATGCCCAGCCCAACCGTCTGCGCGAGCGGCTTCAGGAGCGCATCACGGCCGCCGAAAACGAGGACAAGGCCTACGACGCGATTCTGCTGGCCTTCGGACTCTGCGGCAACGCCACCGTTGGCCTGCGCTCCGCGCGTACGCCGCTGATCCTGCCGCGCGCTCACGATTGCGCCACGCTGTTGCTCGGATCGCGGGAAATTTTCCGGAAACATTTCGCGGACAACCCCAGCCGCGGTTTCAGTTCGAGCGGCTACATGGAGCGCGGCGACTACTTTTTGCGCACGGACGAGGCCGGCGGCACGCGGGTCCAGCCCGGCGACGAATACGCCGCCTATGTCGCGCAATACGGCGAAGAAAACGCGCGCTATCTCATGGAGACGTTGAATCCGGCGCATGCGGCCGGCGACGATACCAGCGCGATCTTCATAGAAATCCCCGAGACCCGCGGCGCCGGCGCGCTGGAGCGTTTTCTCGAAAAGGCGCAGGCGGCCGGAAAAACGGCGCTGGTGCTGCCGGGCAACCTGCGGCTGATCCGCATGCTGCTGGACGGCGAGTGGCCGGAGGCGGAGTTTCTGACGGCGCCGGCGGGTCAGGCCATCGCCGGAGTTTACGATTGGGATCGCATCGTCAAAGCGAACGCCAGTTGACACTGGTGCGCGGGCTGTAATACTTTACCGCCATAGGCGTGCGGAAAAGGAGTCAAGCGAATGGCTGTCATCATCGGAATGTCGGGCCTCATGAAAGGCCGGAAGGTGGAACTCAGCGGGGACGAAACCACGCTCGGCCGCAATCCCGGCAACACGATCCGGGTGGAAGACAGTTCGGTTTCCGGAAATCACTGCGTCATCCGGCGCCAGGAACAACGCTACACGCTGTTCGATTTGAATTCGACCAATGGCACCCGGCTGAACGGGCAGATGATGGAACAGGGCCGGCTGAAACCAAAGGACATCGTTCAGGTCGGCAACATCGAATTGATGATAGATGGCCAGGATATCGAGGTCGAACCGGAGGAGGAATTTGTCGCGGAGGAATCGGAGGAGACCGCCGGGGTCTCGAATCAACCCCTCGAAGCGCTGGCTTCGCCCAGCGCCTTCCTGCCCCGCACCGACACCCGCTGGCAATGGGCCGTGGCCTTCGGTTGCGCCGCCGCCGCCGTGCTCGTGAGCGGCGTCTATTTCCTCCTGCGGCTTTTCAGCGGGATATAAAATGGGCGCGCGGCGCGTGGCTGACGGTCGCACGCCGCCGGTTTTGGAACTCCCCGAACGGCGCGCCGCCTGGACCATGATCGAATTGCTGGTCGCCCTGGCCATCGGCGTCCTGATCGCCACCGCCGCACTTGCGCTCTGGACAACCGCCACGCGCGCCTTTGCCAGACAGCGCGAGGATGGCGAGCGCGATCAGACCGCCTATGCGGCTTTGCGCACTCTCTCCGAGGATTTACAGGCCGTGGCCGTCCCGCCGCACGGTTCCGGCGCGGCCTTGACGCTCGACCGCCCCGAGAACGAGGGTCTCACCTCGACCGCCTCGCGCATCCTGCTGCCCGTGGTCTCCCTCGACCCGCGCGACGACACACAGGAACGCCTTGCGCTGATGCATGTGCTTTATGAAGTGCGGCCCGGAAACGAGGGCGCCCCGGCGCTCTGGCGCACCACGCGCGAATACGGCGCGGCCCCCGCTGACAGCGATCCGGCCACCCCGCTTTTCGAGCCGCTAGCCGCCTTCGATATCCAGATATCCACCAACGGCCGCGGTTGGACCAACGCCGTCATGCTGCGCCCCGGCGACCCATCGCCCCCCGCCGTGCGCCTGCGCCTGTCATGGCTGACCCGCCAGGAAACAACCCAGACGGTGGACAGCACGGTGGCCATCCCGGCCGGTCAGTCCTACAGCGCCCCCGCCCCCGCCGCCAACCGAAATCCCCCCAGACGACGTTGAAGTGGGGGCAGTGTTCGGTGTTCAGGGTTCAGGGTTCAGGGTTCAGGGTTCAGGGTTCAACGCTCAACGTTTAACTCCCGCCCTTCCCCGCTTTGAACGTTGGGCGTTCGTTCACCGTTTACCGTTCACTCTATCTTTCATTTAATCCTGTATCTCTCGACCAACTTCTCGGCGATCGGCGCCACGGTCATGAGTTCCTGGCCACCGCCCATCGTCATTATGCAGACGCAGCCCGGCGCTTCACTGCGCAGATCGCCGTAACGGACCACAAAAGCCGCCGCCGTCGCGAGATCTTCGGCCGATGCTCCCGCCGGCACGAGACCGGTCGGGCCCGGGCCCGTGTCCGCGCGGAGCAGCCGCTCGCCGGGTTGCGCATCCGCTTCGATCGCCGCATTGTCGGCCTCATTGCGTCCGATCATGATGCGGGCGCCCGACACCAGTCGGAAATGCCGCCCCAGGCGCAGCCGGTCAATCCCGCGCCGGTCATCGAGTCCCTCGTGCGCCACCAGTTCACGCAGGCGCGCCACGTAGTTGGGTTCCGTCAGCCGGCAGCCCCCGGCCGGCGTCGGATAGTCTGTAATCCCATAGTGTACGGCCAGGGCGAACTGCGGTTTACGATTGCGGCCCGAAAGCGCGCGCAACCGTGACCGGTCCACCAACCCTTCGCGCTCCGGCGCCGACTCGGGCAGCAGCAAGGCGCTGAGCGGACGCACGATCCGATCCGCCCAGCCCGATTCGACGGCCACGACATCCAGAGATTTGCGCCGCTGCGACATCGGCCGCTGATCGAGCACTTCGCCCGTCGCGATGAAATCGTAACCGTCGCGCCGCATGATCTCGCCCGCCCTGCGCAGCATGGCGGTATGGCAGTCGATGCAGGGATTCATACCCGCCCCGAAGCCATGCTTGGGCGCGCGCAGCAAACCCAGAATGGCCTCGGAGAAATTCTCGGACAGCAAGGCAATCCCCAGCCTCTCCGTCGCCTGGCGCGCCTTGCGATCGTCGAAAAAAGGCGAGACAAAACACAGCGCCGTCACCTCCACCCCCTGCTCCCGCAAAACGCAGATGGCCAGCGTGCTATCCAATCCTCCGGAGAGCAACACCAGGGCGCGCACTTTCTTTTTTGGGAACAGGCTATTTTCGTTCATGGGGTCCGTTTTCGGGGTTCGGTGTTCAGGGTTCAGGGGGGATGTACACTTAGTCGGTTACGCTTAGTCGAACCGCTTAGTCGATAAAGTGTAAGCGACTAAGCGTAACCCGACTAAGTGTGGGACTAAGTGTCTCAGATCATGGTTCAAGTTTCGGGGTTCGGTGTTCAGGGCGTTTGCCGGATGGAATGGAGCGTGAGACGATAATTGTACACTTAGTCGGCACGCTTAGTCGGTTACGCTTAGTCGAACCGCTTAGTCGATAAAGTGTAAGCGACTAAGCGTAACCCGACTAAGTGTGGGACTAAGCGTCTCAGATCATGGTTCAAGTTTCAGGTTTCAGGTTTCGGGGTTCGGTGTTCAGTTGAGCGCAGGCGTCGAAAACCGCCTCCACTTCGATCTTTTCCATGCACCATCCCTGTTCAAGATTGGCGCATTTTCCGCTGCGGGTGCAGGGATAATGACGGCAGGAAGCATCATGGAACACTGCCAGACCCGCTCCGCTATGGCCAAAATGGGCCGCATCGCCGGGACCGAACAGTTGCACGGTCCGGCAACCGGCGGCGATGGCCAGATGCATCAGGCCGCTGTCGTTGGAGACGGCCAACCGGCAAAGACCAAGCGCGGCGGCCACTTCATCCAGAGCTCCGCAGAAGACCGGATCAGCCGGATTGAACCGCCCCGCCTGGCCGACATTTTCAAGGAACCAGACCACCTGAAGACCCAGTCTGCTTTTAAGCAGCGCCGCCAGTTTATTAAAGCGCTCAGCCGGCCACTGCTTCCAAGGCCACAGCGCCAGGGGGCATAACGCCACAGATGGGCGCGCTTCCTGCCAGCCGGCCTGAATTAACCTTTCCCGTGCCCGCAGGCGCGCATCCGGTCGCAGCCAGTCTTTGATGCCGGGCATCTCCACGCAGTCGCCCCCCAGCGCGGCGCGGACGGTATCGTAGGTGCGTCTGGCTTCGTGACCGTCCGCAATGCGCAAGGGGTCGGTGAGCAGCCTCGCGCCGCCACGGGTGACGGTTGCCGCCCTGATTGGTGGAGCCACCATGCGCAGGAGTAGAATCGACATCCAATCTCCCCGCAGATCGATGCCGGCGGAGAATTTTCTTTGCCGCAGTTTCCTGGCGATTTTAAAGTCGGAAAGGAGACGGCCAGGCCCGTGGCCGCGAAACAGACCGAACAAACCAGAATCCCATTCGATGACTTCATCCACCCAGGGACATTCACGGTAGAGTGGCGCCGCCCAGCCGCCCACCGCAAGAGATATCCGGGTTTCGGGCAGCCGCTCCCGGAGCAGTTTAAGCGCCGGCCAGCTACAGACATTGTCGCCTATCCCGTCCAGCCGCAACAGCAGCAGACTGCGGGTGTTTTCCGGCGTAAGCGGCAGCCGCGGAACCGACCGGCGCGGCACGAATAGACGCGACACGACATCGCCGCAAGCCATTGCGGCCCGGGACAGCGTCGTGGGACTGTCGTAGGATTTAAATAATTTCACAGGCATAATCCTGTACGCCCAAGTACCGTTAATAACGAGCCCCCCGACCACGCTCACCGCGAATGAAGCCCGCCATCCCTTTCAGAAAACCACGCAGCATGGCGCGGTTGCCGCGCAATGCGCCCACAATGACATCCGCGGCGACAAATGCAAGGAAGCAGGGCAGCGCAATCCAGTCATAACGCCCGCAAAAAAACAAACCATTCCGGGTATTGTAGTAGTATTGCATTTCCGAATGCGTGGCAACCGTCGCCGAGACTTTATGCCAGACATGCGAGGCCGGCGCAAAAAGCGTCTTGTAGCCATGTTGGGCGGCTCTGGCGCAGAAATCGGTATCCTCCCAGTACAGGAAATAGCTTTCGTCAAGCGGTCCGATCTCGTTAATGACGCTGGCGCGAACCAGCATGCTGCAGCCGGACACGGACCCCAGCTCGCGCTGCTCATCGAATTGTCCGTCGTCCAGCCGATTGGCGCCGCGCTGGCGCAGCCGCAGCCGGCCTTTCTTCCAGATGCCGCCGGCAAACCAGATCCGTCGCGGATCGTCCCGGTAGTAAATCATGGAGCCCGCGATTCCGGCATCGCCGCGGTCAGACAGGGCCTTAACCAGCGTTGAAAGCGCATCCGGCGCCGCCACCGCATCGTTATTCAGCAGCCAGACATATTCCGCTCCCTGCGCCATGGCGTGCCGGATACCGGCATTGTTGCCGCCGGCAAATCCCAGATTGGCGCCGGTCTCGATCAACTCCAGATCCGGGCAGCGCTGTTTGAGCATTTCCGTGGACCCATCGTTGGAGCCATTGTCCACGACGATGATTCTCAAATTGGGCCAGTCGAGTTTACGGCAGGAATCCACGCAGGACAGGCTGTCCGGCCCGTTGTTCCAATTGAGGACGATGACGGCCACCAGAGGAGAACCGCTCATTTCTTAGTGTTCACCAAGGCCAGCGGAGTTACATCTCGACATTCGATATTTCATTCAGACAATCCCTGACAAAGCGTCGTTTTGTTGCATCGCGGGACAAGGCGGAGGCGAAGCGCTGAATGGCCTTTGCCACCGTCTTGTACTCCTTCATGCCCAGCGCCGCGCCTATCGCGCGCAACGTCAATCCGCTCCGCTGGCGTGCCAGATACAATACCAACTCCCGTCCCCAATCGCCATGACGGCTCGCGAACGCATCCCGTTTCTCGCCACGCCGCCGTTCCACCGCCGCCACCACATCAGCCACGCCGAGCAAAGCCTGCGCCTGCCAGTTATCTTCCGCAAAATCTGTTTCGGCAACCGTTCCGTCGCCGGCGCCCAAACGCTCAGCGTCAACCTTTTACTCCTCACCACCGCCAAACGTCAGGCTCGAGACCCCCTCGCCTTTCTGCAAGCCCTTCTCCTCCGCGGCCCTTCCACCGCCCAACCTCTCCTTTATCGGAACTCGCTTCCCGACACCTCATGACTACTCTCGGTTTCAGCTAAACTGTTACTCAATGCCCGCTCCGAGACCATTCGTAGCCCCGAATAACAAAATGAGGCAACAACATAATTCCCGGGATCCAATAAACACTAGTGTAGTGTCCCGAAAATGACTATACATATATCAAGCCAGTGTTCGATGCCTATTCGCGGAAATCCCAGCAAAAGCCCCGATTTCATATGTCTAGCTATTTAAGGGACACTACACTAGGAGCTTTAAGTTTCATTTGAAAAACCAACCCAATAAAACAAATGCACCATACACATTGCAAATACCACAAAAGCTGCCTCTTAAAAACACGCACTGCGTGGTAAAACAAAACTGACCCGATGCAAACACACGTAACCCCGCCTTTCCAGTCAATCGGCTCACCGAACAAATCAGAATAAGAAGGAGGCCATATCGTAAAACGAATCCATGACACAATAATAATGCAACCTACACAGCAAAACACGCACGCGATTATACCAAGGGACATTCGCATTAATAATTCAAGGCAATACAATAGTTGCTTACGGGGTACTTCATGGCACTTGAGAAGAAGCACACCAATATTCTTCACGCTAAACGCTCCCTTCACCCTTCTGACCACAGGGTCGGCAACTTCATCTTTAGTTTCGAGGCTACATCTGAGTTCGCTTGCACTGCGGCCTGTGGCTTTGCTCCACGGCAATTTACGACTTTTCTAGTTTCAGCAGCCGCGCGGCGTTCCCGCCCAGCAGCGCCGTCAGGCGCTCTTCCGGCAGGTTCAAGGCCCGCAGGCGCGCCAGTTCCACGGACTGATCCGCCCAGGGCGAGTCGGTGCCGAACATCAGACGGTCCTGCGGGTGGCGCATCAAAATTTCACGCATGCGCGCAGGCGGCAGGGTTGACGAGGACATCGAGATTTCCAGATAGAGCGGCAAACCGATCAGCAAGCGCTCGGCCTCGTCCCAATCCTGCCAGCCCCCCAGATGCGTCACGACCATCTTCAGTTCGGGCACGGCTTCCAGCACCCGCCGCACACGCGCCGCGTCGGCCACCCGCTCGTGCGGAAACCCGATGTCGAAACCGGTGTGCATCGTCAGCGCCAGCCCGCGCGCGGCGATGCGGCGGTAGAGCGCCAGGCAGCGCGCCTCGGCCATATCGAAGTTCTGGTAATACGGGTGCAGCTTGATGCCGCGCAGCCCGGCCTCGGCGATACGCTCGACCCACTCCTCGGCGGCCGGATCGTGCGGATGCACGGAGGCGAACGGTATGATGCGCGGCGAGGCGATGCGCTTGCACCATTCCAGGATCACCGCCGCCTGCTCCGGCTTGGTGGCGATGGACAGCACCGCGGAAGCCTCGATGCCGGCCGCGTCCATCGAGGCCAGCAGCGAGGCGATGCGCCCGTCCAGATACGCATGGGCGTGGCTCATCTCTTCGAGACGGCCGATCGCGCGCGCCGCGATCGCGTCCGCGAAGGCGTGGGTGTGCATGTCAATTATACGCATGGGCCTCCGCCAGCTTCGCGGCGGCCCGGAAGACCGCCAGATTGCCCTTCACGACCGCCGCGCCCTTGCGCTGAAAGCGCGCGGTAATCGCCGCCTCCAGCGCCGGGACGGACAACGGCAGACACGAAGCCGCCGCACCCAGCACGGCCATGTTGACCGCGCCAGCCCCGCCGTTTTGCCGCGCCAGTTCCGCGGCATCGAAAAGCAGACAGCCGGACAAGCGCCGCAACTCGGCATAGACCTCAGCGCTATCGGGATAATGCGCCATATTCTCGACCGTCGCCAGGTTCGCCACCACGCGTCCGTCGGCGGCCAGCCAGGGCAGATAACGCAGCGCCTCCAGCGGCTCCAGCGCCAGGATCAGGCTGGCCCGGCCCTTCGGAACCAGATCGGAGGCGATCTCGCCGTCCGCAATCCGCAGGTGCGTCTCCACGGCGCCGCCGCGCTGGGCCATGCCGTGAACCTCGGACTGTTTCAAGCGCCAGCCGCGCTCGAGAACCGCCTGCCCGATCACGGTGGCGATCGAGAGAATCCCCTGCCCGCCAACACCGGCGATGATCATGTCATAGCGCATGAAAATGCTTCCTTCATCTTCTTTTGGCGGTCTGAATGCACTCGCGTTGCGACAAAATCACCGAGACGCCCTGATAGGCCAGCTCCTCGCGCAGCGCCTTCAGATTGGCGGCATGGTTTTTCTTGAGCGGCTCCAGCACGCGCAAATGTTGCGGTTCCACACCGAGCCCGCGCACGATCGCCTCCAGCCGCCCGGCGCCCAGCGAAATCTGGCCGCCGGTCATGCCGGTGGTTCCGTTATCCAGAATCAGCAGGGTGATCGGCGACTTTTCGTAAACCGCATCGAGCAGTCCCGTCATGCCGGAATGGGTGAAGGTCGAGTCCCCGATCACCGCCACGGCTGGCCGCAGACCGGCATCCGCCGCGCCCTTGGCCATGGTGATCGAGGCCCCCATGTCCACGCAACTCGCGATCGCCTCCAGCGGCGGCAGCGCGCCGAGGGCGTAACAGCCGATATCCGAAAAGACCCGTCCGCCCGGATGCTCCGCCATCGCCTCTTTGACGAAGAGGAACGAATCCGTGTGCGGACAGGCCGCGCACAGACCCGGCGGACGAGGCACGACCAGCGCCGACGCCGCGCGCACCACGGCCGCGGGTTTTCCCAGCGCGCGCGCCACGTTTTCGGGCGTCAGTTCGCCGGCATACGGCAGCGTGCCGTCCAGCCGGCCGCGAATCGTCCAGCCATGCGGCAGCACGCCGCGCAAACGGGCTTCGACAAAGGGCATGCCATCCTCGATCACCAGCAGCGTCCGGCATTTTTCGGCCAGCCTGCGCAGCAGTTCCTCGGGCAGCGGGTATTGGCCGATTTTCAAGATGGGATGGGGACAGGGCGCGCCGTCGCAGGCCTCGCGCACATAGTTGATCGCCAAACCGCAGGCCACGATCCCGACACTTTGATCCGGTCCTTCGGTCAGCGCATTGAAGTCCGAGTTTTCCGCCGCCTGCCGCAACGCGGGCTGCTTCGCCAGCAGCGCCGCATAGTTGCGCCGGGCATTGGCCGGCAGCAGCACGAACTGCCGCGGATCGTCCGGCAGCGCGAGCGCGTTCTGGGCGCGCGGCGCGGCCGGCGTCACATCCGCCCGCGAATGCGCCAGGCGCGTGGTGAGCCGCAGCAGCACCGGCACACGCATTTTTTCCGAAAGGTCGAAGGCGTGGCGGGTCATGGCGTAGGCCTCCTGCTGCGAGGAGGGTTCGACCGCCGGCAGCAGCGCGAAGTCCGCATAGAAGCGGCTGTCCTGCTCGTTCTGGCTGGAATGCATGGAGGGATCGTCCGCCGCGACCACGACCAGTCCGCCGTTGACGCCGGTGACGGCGGAATTGACAAAGGGATCGGCCGCCACGTTCAGCCCAACATGCTTCATCGCCACCAGCGCGCGTTTGCCGGCGTAGGCCATGCCCAGCGCCTCTTCGTAGGCGGTTTTCTCGTTGGCGCTCCACTCGCAGTGCACCCCCGCCGGCGCCTGGCGTTGAACGTACTCCAGAATTTCGGTGGAGGGCGTGCCGGGATAGGCGTAGGCGCCGGAGAGTCCGGCATCCAGCGCCCCCTGCGCGATCGCCTCGTCGGCCAGCAATAAACGCCTGTCGCTGCTCATTTGGGCACGAAGGGCGACATGGCTCTAAGCCGCTTCACGATCGGCGGCAGCGCGGCCAGGGTGTAGTCTATTTCTTCGTCGGTGGTGTAGCGGCTGAGGCTGAAACGGATCGAACCATGCACCGCCGTGAACGGCACGCCCATCGCCCGCAGTACATGCGAAGGTTCCAGGGAACCGGAGCTGCAGGCCGAACCCGAAGAGGCGCAGATACCCACATCGCTCAGCGAGTAAAGGATGGCCTCGCCCTCGATATACTCGAAACTGATGTTGAGCGTCGTCGCCACGCGCCGGTGGCGGTCGCCGTTGACACTGGAATCGGGACAGGTCGCCAGCAATCCCTGTTCCAGACGGTCGCGCATCGCCGCCAGCCGCGGCAGGTCGTCCAGATGCGCGCGGGCCAGCTCGCAAGCCCGGCCCAGACCGACGATGTAGGGCACATTTTCCGTGCCCGCCCGCCGGTTTTCCTCCTGATGCCCGCCCAGCAGCAGCGGTTTGATCCGCGTGCCGCGCCGGATGTAGAGCACGCCGACGCCCTTGGGGGCATGCAGTTTGTGTCCGCTCAGCGAGAGCAGGTCCACCGGCACGCGCTGTAGATCGATCATGATTTTGCCCGCCGCCTGCACGGCATCGGTGTGCAGCAACCCGCCCGCGGCATGCACCATGGCGGCGATCTCGTCCATCGGGAAGATCACGCCGGTTTCGTTGTTGACCCACATTACGCTCACCACGGCCGGCCCCTCGCGCAGCGCTTCGCCCAGGCGCACGAGATCGAGTTGTCCGGCGGCGTCCACGGGAATATGCTGCACCGTCACGCCATGCTCGGCCAGTTCCTGGCAGGGCCCCAGCACGGCGGGGTGTTCGACGCGGCTGGTGATGACGTTGACCCGCCGCCCGAAGGCCTCCACGGCGCCGCGGATGGCCATGTTGTCGCTTTCGGAGCCGCAACTCGTAAAAACGATTTCCCCAGGGTCGGCGCCGATCAACTCCGCCACCCGCGCGCGGGCCGACTCGACATCGCGATGCACCTGTCCGCCGAAGGCGTGCATGCTCGACGGATTGCCGTAGCGCTCGTTCCAGAAGGGGCGCATGGCCTCGACCACTTCCGGCGCCGCCATCGTGGTGGCATTGTTGTCCAGATAGATCACGCGGCTCATGGGGCCTCCTCGACGACGATGTCCTCGTTCACAAACTCCCGCAATTTGCTCTGCACCACGTCGCGCAGCGTAAATTCCGACACCTGGCAGCCGGCGCACATGCCGCGCAGCGCGACCCTGACCCGCGGCCCTTCCACGTCCACCAGCTGGATGTCCCCGCCGTCCTGCCGCAGGGCCGGCCGCACGTTGCGCTCCAGCGTTTCCTCGATCAGGCGGATGCGTTCGAGGTTGGTCATCTTGCGCGCGGGGCTCCTGGCGTGGGCCGCCTGCTCGGCCGCCAGTTGTTCGGCGGCGACGCGCGTCAGCAGCGCCTGAATGTCGCCCTTGCACTTCCCGCAGCCGCCGCCGGCCTTGGTGTAGTGCGTCACCTGTTCGACGGTCGAAAGTTGATTTTCCCGCACCACCCGCAGTATCTCCTCTTCCGTCACGCCGAAGCAGTTGCAAACCACCTTGCCGGCCAGCACGCGCTTGCCGCCCTGTCCGCCGCGGTAGTTGTCGATCGCCGCCTCCAGCGCCTCGCGGCCCATCACCGAGCAGTGCATCTTCTGCTCCGGCAGGCCGCCCAGAAATTCGGCGATATCCTGATTGGTGATCTTCGCAGCCTCATCCAGAGTCTTGCCCTTGACCATTTCCGTCAGCGCCGAGGAGGAGGCGATCGCGCTGGCGCATCCAAAGGTCTGGAATTTGACATCCGCGATACGTCCGTCAGGACCCAGTTTAAAGGTCAGTTTAAGCGCATCGCCGCACGCCAGCGATCCGACCTCGCCGATGCCGTCGGGGTTTTCGAGCAAGCCCACGTTTCGTGGATTGCGAAAATGGTCCAAAACCTTGCCTGTATATTCCCACATGACTTGCTCCTAACCCGGCATAGCCGGAACCAAGACGTTTCAAATGATGACCATCTTGCGATTGATTCATTTCGTAAGGGACTAAATTACAATTTTTCCGGTATTTTGGCCGTTTCCGCCGCGATCCACTTGCTTTCAGCGGAATCCTTCGTCATCGCCGCCGCGGCCTTTTCGAACCAGCTCCGCGCCTGCAGATAGGCGTCGCCCGCTTCCTTCGCGCGGCCCGCATTGGTCAGGATGTCGCCGATCCGCCGGGCGTTGAAACCCAGGATCATTTCCCTGGTGTAGCGCATGCGGCTGACGGGATCGATCTTGTCGCCTTCCTGTTTCTCGATGCAGGCCATGAACTCGTGAAAGCCGGCCACCGCCTCGTCCGTGCGCCCGGCCTTGAGCGCCTGGTGGGCGCGCACCTTGGCGCGCATCAGCGCGTGCCAGTCCGCGTCCTGCCCGCTCACACCGCGCTCCAGCAAGCGCATCGCGGTGTCGTACTCTTCCAGACAAAAACTCAGGTCGAGAACCGCGCCGTCGGCATCGGTCTGTCGCGCCACATCGTTCGTCCCGAAGCGGAAAGCGCCGGCCAGTTTCAACAGCGACCGCATGGCTTGCTTGTCGTCCGCCTTCAGCACCTGCGGCACGCTGTTACCGACCAGCAGCACCAGGCGCTCCTCGGCCATGCCGGCGGTTTTCAAGGCCAGCAAGCGGGTCACCGTGGCCGGACCCGGCGCCGCCTGTTTGGCCGCGGCGTCGATCCAGATGCCGGCCAGCGCGTCGCGCAGCGCCGGGCGCGCGCCGGCCTGACCGACCGCCCAGACGCACAGCTCATCCGCCGCGTCCGCCTGCCCCTTGCCCAGCAATACGCCCGCGCCATAGGCGGCCATGCTTGCGGCATCGTCCCCGGTCAGTTTCGGGGCGGTGAGTTTCACGAACGCCACCGCATCCCCGGCCGCTCCGTGCTTGAGCCGCTCATCCAGGCGCATCCCGGCGGCCATGGCCTTCCACTGCTCCAGATCCCCGTAGGCGCGCTCCCCCACCGCCAGCAGCGTTTCCATTGCGGAGGAGTCCCGTCCGCTCTTGCGTCCGATCGCTTCGCGCACCAGCTTGCAGCCCAGCGGCGCCGGCAGCCGCGCCAGATAGGCGGCCAGGGGGACCGTCAAAGGACGATCCGCCGCCTGCAGGGCCTTGCAGTGCCAGTCCGCCAGTTCAGCCACCACGCCGGGGGGCAGATTCGTGCCCGCCGCCAAACGCCCGGCCCAGATCGCCAGTCCGTCGTATTGCTGCCGTTCGTAGAGATGATTTTCGATCAGCCCGAAATTGGCCATGGCCACGCCCGGATCGGTTTTCAATACTTCCTGCAAACGGGCTTCGGCGGCCTCCACGCGGCCGGTGGCCAGATTGAAACGCAAAATCTCGCCAAACAGCGGCGCGCGCTCCTGCGCAAAGGCCGCGTTCTGGAAAGCGCCTTCGAGCAGGGCGATGCCCTTGTCATATTTCCCCGCCACGGCCTCCTGCCGGGCCTGCTGGACAATCGCTCCCAGCGTCGCCGGCGCCGGCCGCCGACAGGCTCCGGCAAGACTCATGACGCCAAGCAAGGCAACGAACACCGACCGCCGTATCGCATACTGGATCATGGGACACCTCGTTGAATTCGCGATTACTTACACTGGTTTTATAATGCAATTTCAAGGCCGCCGCCGTCAACTGCGTTTGGATCGTCCCAAATCCTCGCCTAAGGACATTGCAACCATGTTGCTGCCAAGTCTTTCGCCCTACGCCCACGCGGCGACGGAGGCCCGTCGCCCTCCAAAGGAAAGTCATCGAGACTTGCTATAGTCCCTTACGAAATGAATCAATCGCAAGATGGTCATCATTTGAAACGTCTTGGTTCCGGCTATGCCGGGTTAGGATTCTTCTGGAGGGCGACGGGCCTCCGTCGCCGCGTGGGCGCAAGGCGAAATGCTTATGGATGGAATGTCGGAACGACGTTAGGCGAGAATTTTGGGGACTGTCTCCTCTACAGTGGCGTCGCCACGATCCGTCCGGCATCGCGCCGGCAGCGTTCCAGCAGACGCATTACGGACAAAGTCTCAGCCGGCTTCACGAACGGCTCGGCCCCACTGCGGATAGCTTTCGCGAAATCGGCGTAGATGTCGATGGTGTAGCGGGGGGCGATTTCGATGCTCTCTTCCTTGAAGAGCGGACGATCGCTCGGATATTTGCGGCCTTCGCTGGCCAGCCCGCTGTGCAGGGATTTTTTCGCAAGCTGCCGCGGCGAGAACCAGCGCAGATTCAGCGTCTTGCCCTCTTTCCTGAGCGCGCCGTGCGTTCCATGAATCTCCATCTCCCAAAGCGCGGACGCCGCGGTCGCCTGATTGATTTCGGCCTCGCAGATCACGCCGCCGCGCGTTTCGTAAACAATCCTGACCACGTCCTCGGCATCGCCCAGCGAACCGACCAGGCGCAGTTGACAGAAGAGCCGCTTCACATCCCGTCCGCCGAGCGCCAGCAGTAGATCCAGCATGTGCGCCCCGTAATTGTTGAGCATGCCGCCGCCGAATTTTCGCAGGGCCTGCCAGTCGTTGCGGCGCACGAAATTGTACCAGCAGCCCTTGATGTGATAGATCTCGCCCAGTTTGCCGGATTCCACAATCCGCCGGATTTGTTGAAAATAGGCGTGCGCCCGATGGGGCTGGTAGACGGTGAGTTTCCGCCTGGCGCGCCGGGCCGCGCTCGCGATCGCCTGCGCCTCGGCCACGTTCATGGCCATCGGTTTCTCGAGAAAGACGTGCAGCCCCCGCTTGAACGCGGCGACGGACATCGCCTTGTGCAGGTGCGTCGGCGAGGCGATCACGACGGCATCCAGGCGCGCGTTCGCGAGCATTTCCCCATGGGTGTCGTAGGCCTGGCATCCGCTAAGCGCCGCCGCTTCCGCCCGGCGTTCCCCGCAAGGATCCGCCACCGCCGCCAGCAGGTAGTCCTTGTGCTGCGCCAGATTCCGGCAGTGCTCCCAGCCGATCCGCCCCAACCCGGTCACCCCAATCCTCAATTTTTTTATCGCCATTCCGTCAGCCTCCCTTTCCCGGACACAGGCTACGCCGCCTTTCGCTTGCGCGCCAGCAGCTTTTGCAGTTATGGTCATGCCCATGCCCCTGCTGGCCATCGAAAATTCCACCGATCACGGCGGCCTCGCGATCCTCGACGGAACGCGGCTGGTTGCGGAACGCAACTGGATCGAACTCCGTCCGCACCGGGCGGCGCTTTTCGAAGAACTGCGAAAACTGCTCGACGAGGCGGGCCTGCGGGCTGATGCCTTCGACGTTTTCGCCGTGGGCGCCGGTCCCGGCGGCTTCGCCGGGCTGCGCATGTCCATGGCGCTGGCGCAAGGCCTGGCGCTGCCCGGCGGCGCGCCGGTGCATGCCGTCAGCAGCGCCGCCGTGATCGCCGACGCGGCCTTGCGCGAAAGCTCCGCGCGGCGCGTCGCCGTCGTCGGTGACGCTCGCCGCGGCCGCGTCTGGCTGGGCGTATTCGCCCGCCGCGACGGCGGTCCGGAACATATCGGCGAATGGGAACTGCTCCCCGATGCCGACGCGCTGGTCGGCCGACTGGCCGCGCAGGAGGTGGAGACCGTCGCCTCGCCCGACGCCGACGCCATCCCGGAACTGCTCACCGCCGCCACCGCCGGCCGGGTATGGCTGCGCGGCGCCCGCCGTCCCAGCGCCGCCGGCCTCGGACAACTTGTCCAGACCCGCCGCGCGCACGACATCGCCTCGGAACCGCTCACGCCGGTTTACCTCCACCCCGCCGTCACCGTCCCGCCGCGCTTCCCATAAAATTCTTCCCTTGGACGGCGGGGCGGCCAAAAGGCATACTGGCCGGCATGAATTCGTCGGCCATACCCGACCGGCCCCTGCGGCTGGCGCTGGTCCAGAACAACGCGGGTCGCGCATCCCGCGCCAACCTCGATTGGCTCGAGAGCGTACTGCCGCCGGCCGGCGCCTGCGACCTGATCGCCCTGCCCGAGGTCTGCGCCATGCGCGGCGGGGACGACGATTACCGCGCGATCGCCGAACCGCTGGATGGGGCGCTGGCCGCCTGGTTCGCCGCCCAGGCGCGCGCGCGGCGCGCCTGGCTGCTCGTCGGAAGCCTGGTCGAGCGGGCCGGCGAGGCCCTCTACAATACGGCCCTGCTTTTCGATCCCGGCGGCACGCGCGTGGCCGCCTACCGCAAAATCCACCTTTTCGAGGCCCGCCTCGACGACGGCCGCACGATCCGCGAAAGCGACCTCTGGCGCGCGGGCGACCAACCGGTGCTGGCCGCGATCGCCGGTTGGCGCTGCGGACTTTCGATCTGCTACGACCTGCGTTTCCCGGAACTCTACCGTCATTACGCGGAGCAGGGCGCGCACCTGCTCTGCGTGCCGTCCAACTTCACCCAGCGCACGGGACGCGATCACTGGGAGGTGCTGCTGCGGGCGCGGGCCATCGAAAATCAGGCCTTCGTCGCGGCCCCCGCCCAGTGCGGCGCGAACCCCGTCACCGGCGTCGAAAGCTACGGCCACAGCGCCGCCATCGGCCCCTGGGGCGAAGTCCTGGCCATGGCCGGAGATACGGCGGACGTGACCCTGGTGACGCTCGATCCCGCCCTGCTGAAATTAACCCGCGCGCGGGTGCCGGCGCTGAAGCACCGGCGCCTGGCCGTCACGACGCCGCGAGCGACAGGGAAACTTGAGTAGAGGTGTTCAGTGTTCAGTGATCAGTGTTCGGAGAAAACTTAACGGTTATTCGGAGGCAATACTCACCACGTAAACGAAGCAAACACCAAGATATTTTTTGATGTTCACGAACACCGAACACCCGTTTGATGTCGAATTCCCGAACACCGAACACCTGTTTTTTTGTTCTCACACTGAAAGGAAACACCCGAAATGTCCGTGCGCATTAATGGAGAAGAACTTCCCGAGGCCGCGATTCTGATGGAACTCCAGCGCCTGATCCAGTTCTACAAGGACCATCTTTCCAAGGCCGAGATCGGCCGCCGCATGCCGCAACTGATGCGCGCGGCGCGCGATCAGGCGATCGGCGCGCGCCTGCTGCGCGACGAGGCCAACGCCCTCAAGATCGCGGTCAACGAGGGCGAGGTGGAAAAAAGTTATCAGGCCATGCTCAAGCAGGCCGGCAACGAGCTTAATCTCAAAGCGCTGGCCGCCAAGCAGGGCTTGACCATGGAGGCGTTGCGCGACAGCATTCGCACGGGCAAACGCCTCGACGCGCTGGTTGCCAGTGTCACCGCCAAAGCCGCCGCGCCCACCGGCGACGAAATCAAAGCCTGGTTCGAGGCCCATCAAGCCGACTACCGCACGCCCGACCGCGTACAAGTGCGCCATATCCTGGTCAAGCCCGCCACCTCCTCGGAGGCCGACAAAGCCACCACCCATTCGCGCCTGCTGGACCTGAAGCACCGCCTCGAAACCGGCGCCGACTTCGCCGATCTCGCGGCCGCCCATTCGGAATGCCCCAGCGGACGCAAGACCGGCGGCAGCCTGGGCTGGATCGAACGCGGCGCCACGCTACCGGCCTTCGACACCACCGTCTTCGCAATGCCCGACGGCGCGCTCAGCGAGATCGTGGAAACGCCGCTGGGCCACCACCTGATTCACAAGCTGGACTCCGAATCGGGCCGCCCCATGACCCTCGACGAGGCGCGGGAACGCATCGGCGACCTGCTGCTGCACCAGCGCCGCGGCCAGACCCTCACGGCCCACGTCCGGCGCCTGCGCGAGGCCGTTGCGATCGAAGATGACGACGATCCCACGGCGGCCGACGCCGCGGCATCCGCGAATACGGAGATCTGAAGTCCGAGGTCCGCAACCCGAAGCCAGGTGTCGGGGTCTTGAAGTCCGATTCTCAAGTTTCTTAAAGAGATCGCAAAACTGTGATATATTAGGTTCTGTAATTCAACGAACAACGACAGAATCGAAACGCACAAGCTTCGGCATGATTAATGCTTCTAAAATGACCCCAAAGGAACATAGAAGCTTATGAAGAACAATTCTGCAATCGCTGTCATGCTGATCATGGCAGCGGGGGCATTGGGTAGTCTTCTGGCAATGGCGGATGAGACCAACAACCTGGTCGTCACGGCATTCCAAAACGGTTATGTGACTTGGACTAACGTCAATTCCAATCTTTACTACACCGTGGAGTGCAAGCCGAACCTTCCCGGCACCAACACGCCTTGGGATGGTTCTTACCGGGCCTTGCAAGACGTAAAATCTTCGCAGGCCGTTTTGACGGCGCCGGTGGGCGTCTATTATCGCGTAGTGGGCAGCACCAATCCGATGCATTCCATGGCGGTAACTCCGAAGACGGGGCAGACAGGTGCCTATCAGGCGGGCGATGACGGAGCGAACAGCAAGGGGGCCGTGTGGCCGAATCCGAGATTTACGGTCGGCACCGGGGTGGACGGAACGAACTGCGTGACGGACAATCTGACGGGACTGACATGGGCGCGGAATGCCAACCTGGCCGGACAGATGACCTGGTCCGACGCGATCGCGTACTGCGCGGGCCTGACCTATGGCGGCACCAACGATTGGCGGCTGCCGAATGTGCGTGAAATGCACAGCCTGATCGACTATGGCCAGAGTAGTCCCGCGCTCTGCAATGCATCGGGCGTCGCGCAATGGACGGAGAACGATCCATTCACAGACGTCCAATCGGGGTCATACTACTGGTCGAGCACCTCCGTCGCGTTCAAGTTCAATACGGACTACGCATGGTTCATTTATCTGTCCGATGGCTATGTGGAGCCCAACGAAAAAATCAATATCTGGTATGTGTGGCCTGTCAGTGGCGGAAAATGAAGAGAATGCAAAAATTCGGGCGAACAGACAGGCGTGTCCGGTCCAGGGGTGGCTTCACTCTGGTCGAAGTTCTGGTTGCGAGCGTCGTCTTCGTCATCTTCTGCGTCGCTTTCCTGAACTCGGCCATCAGTTCCATACGCTCGCAGCAACTGGCCTGCGATTATTACAAGGCCATGAACGTGGCGAGGAACAGGATTCAGCGCGCCGCGGAATTCGACTACGCCAGCGTTTTGCTGATGAACGAAAACCAGGTCCCGGTGGATGACCAGGGCACCATCGCCGCCTCGGGCAACTATCGAAGAACGACGATCGTCTCCGTCTACAACGGAACGCCAAATCTGCTCAAAATCACGGTGCAGGTCAACTATCCCGCCGGCGTGAGCTACGTACTGAGTTCCAAACCGGCGGAATTGAGCACCCTGCTAACCGCCGGCATGTAAGGGGAATGACCATGTACGCCATGCGCCATAACGGTCGGACAAAGGGTTTCACACTGGTCGAGATGCTGGTGGCCGCCGTGATTTCCGTGCTGGTCATTACCGGCGTTTTATCCACGTTCCTCTACGGCATGCGCTCCTGGCATGCGGAGACCGTGAAAAACGAGATCAACATCGACCTCGAAGGCGCCATGGCGCGCATCCGCCAGGATCTGCGCCTTTCCAGCGTGGGCATAGGCTTGATGTCCTTTTATCCCGCCAACGCCGCCGAATACACCGCCATCAGTTTTCCGATCTCCACGGCGACCAACGGCCTGCTCCTGCGGGACCCCGATACCGGTAAAATCAAATGGACCCAGACGATCATCTATCATGTGCTCCCTGGCGATCCTGACCAGTTGCGGCGCACGGTCTTCAGTCCGCGCTACACCAACGCCACACCCGGCGCGCTCTACTCGCAACTGCGCAGCGTAGTTCAGGGCACCAACGCCTGCATGTCGGGCGAGAGCGTTTCCGAACAGGTCGTGTTCCAGAATCTGGTGACGTTGCGCATCCGGCCCCCGCAAATCAAATTCGACGGTTATGCTCCAACCTACTGCAAGGCCGGCACCTTCAACTGGGGCAGCGCGGTGCTCAGCAACGGCGTTCACAACCTGAAGTTCACCATCGAGGGTCGCAACGCCGCCAATACCACCGGTTACAAAATCGGCATCGACAAGTTATCACTCAGCGCCAGCGCCAGCCCGCGCGAAGGCGAGATCTACCTGCCCGCCAACTCGCATCCGGCCAGCCCCTTCTACTCCTATTCGCTTTCCGGCGGTTCGAACTCGGCCCAGAACATGTCCGGCAATGGGGCCACCTGGAGCGGCAATTGCCAGCTGACCTACAGCGGCGCCGCCGTCAGCAACAGCATCACCTTCGTGGTCCAGAACGATCTCTGGTGCGACTCCAATTTCGACAACCCTCCGGGCGTGTTCAGCAGCAACGTCACACGCAAACTCGACGACAGTTTCACCGCCGCCAGTCCATTCATACCCGACGTGGTTATTTCGATGGACAAGGGCACCAACTGGACCGCGGAAGGCTGCACGCAGGGCACGATCGATTCCATTTCCGTGACGAATACATCGCCGGCGGTGGTCAACGTTATTTACGGGGGCACCAATTCCGCCGCCGCGATCACCATGAACGGCGAATGGGTGCGGGTTCTGTTCGCGGCCGGGGCTAACAGCGACCTATTCATCGAGAACGCGAAAATCTCCCGGCAGTCGTCAGGCAGCAATTCCATGGCGGGCACGACCGCCAATCTGACCTTCTCCGACGGTTCCATGCGGAAAATTACGGCGGGCACCTACCTTAACAGCGATTGGGTTCAAAACTACGTCATCAACCGGACCAACACTTACCTGGTCCAGTTCGACCTGCATTCGGCCAGCGACAACCAGGCCCGTGCCTGGGTCAACAGCAACGTCACATTCATGTCCTCGATGGGCGGGTTTCAGAACAATAAACTCATCGGCGTGGCCGCCCTGGAAGTGCGCTATCCATCCAATGGGCTGTACCGCTCCGGTATTTTCGACACGCACATTGCCGATCCCGTTTACCGAACGCTCAACTGGACCAGAGTCAACCCGTATCCGGATGGAAACGTGGTCCTCCGTGTCCGCTGCGGCGACAGTCCGGACTTGAGTGACGCCGGTGGTTCCTGGCAGCCGGCTATCGGCTACTTCCAGAACAACACGTCCAACAGCATCGTGAGCCTCCCGCATGGGCGCTACGTTCAATATGAAGCCTTGTTTTCGATCGATGCCACGGGCTTAACCGGCGACCATACGCAGACTGCGGTTCTGCGCGATGTCACCATTGACTGGACCGTGCCGACGGGGCTGGTGGACCTGCAGACCGATTTCTCCAAGGGCCCGGATTACGGCATTGTCAGCGCCACGGTGGACGGACAATCCTTCGTCAAGGGCCTGGAGGTCGAAATGGAGATTTTCAAGAAAGGCCCCTTCGCGACCAATACAGCGGTGGGCGTGATGGAAGTCCGGCCTTTGAACACGAATAAATAAGGTTAATTAAAAAAAAAGCCTTTTCAAACCTCACGCAAGAACGGTCGGGACGGAGCCCGACCCTCCAGAATACAAAGAAAATGACCGGTCAAATGCAATGGAGGGACGACCTCTTAAATGCAATGGAGGGACGACCTCCGTGTCGTCCGCAGGAGTTGCGCAAACGGCTCAACCAAGAATAAACGGGAAAGCAAGGTTGTTATGCAATCGCACATCCACAATACCCGGAAATCGCCGCGCCGCACCGGAAGCACGGCGGGTTCAGCGCTGATCACCGTGCTCGGTGTTTCGCTGATTCTGATGCTGGCGGGCGCCACCATGGTCGCCCTCTCGCGACAGTCCATCTATCGCATCCAGCGCCGGGCCAATTATGCGCAGGCCCAGGCGGTGGCGGAAGCCGGAGTTGCCGACATGCTCGCCAAACTTGGAACCAACTACTCCTATTGGCAGACCAAAACATATACGGCGCCTTTTTTAACCAATGGCAATTACTATGTGGTGACCAAAGTCACCAACGGTCATGTGTTGATCACCAGCGATGGCATTTACAAGGGCGAGTCCAACCGGACGATTCTAGAACTGCTGGGCTCGTTCCAAACACAGCAGAATGGCATCTACAATCTCAATAGCGCCGTGTTCTCGGGCGGCTCGATCACATTCTCCACCGGCGCCTACACGATGAACGGCGACGTGCATGCCAACGGCAACATCATTCTGGGCGGCAACGGCACGGTCAGCGGCCTGACCACCGCGACCGGCGCGATAGTAGGTCCCACCTCCAATGTGGTCAGAGCCTACCAGGTTTTTGTTCCCCTGCCGCACTTCGATTTCGATAATTACCGGCAGTTGGCGATCGACGGCGGGACCTATCTGGAAGGCGCCCAGACACTATCCGGCAGGCCGATCGCGTCGCCAACCAACGGCATCCTGTACGTCAACGGTAATTTGACCATCAAAAACAACAGCAATTTCGCCGGCACCATCGTGGTGAATGGAAACGTTACCATCGTCAACCAATTCACCCAGCAGAGTTTCGCCGGCAAATCCGATATGCCTTCCATACTGAGCACCGGCTCCATCACCATCAGTAATCATACCACCCTGAACGGGGTCTTGTATGCCACGGTGGACGTCAATGTTCAAAACAACCTCAACATCAACGGCGGAATCATCTCCGGCGGAAACACCTATATTCAGAACAGCGCGGACACGCACGCCACCAACTACCCGGCCTGGGATCCCATGAATCCGGCGGTGCCATCCGATGTGGTTGTCGGCGGCTGGCTGCAGTGAAAGAGCGAAAGCGGAGAGCGGGGAGCGGAGAGCTGAGGTCGGAGGTCAGAGGTCGGAGGTTGCTGGTCAGTACGTCAAGTTTCATCCAAAACCGCGGCGAAAGTCGTTCCGACCTGCCATCCACGAGCATTTCGCCTTATGCCCGCGCGGCGACGGAGGCCCGTCGCCCTCCAGAAGAACGTTCCAGCCAATCTCTCTTTCTTCCTTTTGGAGGGCGACGGGCCTCCGTCGCCGCGCGGGCATAAGGCGAAATGCTCGTGGATGGCAGGTCGGAACGACTTTCGCCGCGGTTTTGGATGAAACTTGACGTACTGACCAGCA
>JANYBP010000034.1 GCA_025360745.1 bacterium | reverse complement strand
CGTCCCTCCAAAAACTTGGGAATCACGGGTGTTTTCGTGAATGGAGGGACGACCTCCGTGTCGTCCGGACCTGCGCAAGAGGCCATAATGCGAATTGCTGGGTCAAGACCGGGAATTCGAATGCGGCCGAACAAAACGGCCCCGTCAGGTTCGCTGACAGGGCCGTCGTTTCCCTTGCAGAGGGCTTTACTTGGCCGCTTTATCGGCCGGCTTGTCGGCCGACTTCTTGTCGCCCGCCCGGCCGGGACCATCCTGACGCGCCGCCTTGAATTCGTCCGGCGTCAGAAAACCGTCGTTATTGGTGTCGGCTTTCGCGAACTTCTTGTCATTGGCCTTGGGGAAGGCGGCCTTGAACTCGTCCGGCGAAAGCTTCCCATCGCCATTCGTGTCGGCCTTTTTGAACCTTTCCATGAACCGTCCCTCATGATCGCCCTTCTTGGGTTGGGCATCTTCGGCAAAAACCGACGAAGCCAGCGAGGTGGCGGCGACTACTCCCAGCAGAACCATTCCAAATCTCTTCATTCTATCCATCCTTTCCTGAACGTTGTTCGAGCCTTTGTCCAACGACACCATAGATGTCCGGATAGCCTGTAAAACGAACCAGCCTTGTGTTTTATTGTGTACCCCACTCACTACTCACCACCTTCCGGCTTGGATTCCCCTTCGGGAATTGGCATCATTCCGGCATGCGACTCCTGCCGGCCTACATCCGTAACAGTTTTGCCGTCACTTTCCTGCTGACGCTGCTGATCGTGACCTTCGTGATTTGCGTGATGGCGCTTTTCCGCCTCTCCGATCTGCTGGCCGGCGGCGGCTCCGGCTTTTTGATCCTGCAAATTTTCCTCTACGGCATGCCGCAGGCCTTCAGTTTTTCGATTCCGATCAGTCTGCTCACGGCCGCGCTGCTGACCTTCGGCAAATTCTCGGCCAACGGCGAGATCACCGCCATGAAAGCCTGCGGCATCAGCATGTGGCAGATTGCCGCCCCGCCGCTGGCGATCGCCGCCCTGATGTCCATGGTCTGCCTGTTGCTGAACAACGACGTGGCGCCGAACGCCAAACTGGCCCAGCGGACCGCCTTGCGCCACCTGGGCATGGAAAACCCGATGCAACTGCTGGAGGAAGGCCGCTTTATCCGCGACTTCCCAGGTTTCACCTTCTATCTCGGGGCCAAACGCCGCGACGCCTTTTCCGATGTGATCATTTATCAGTATGGCGACGACGGCAAGGTGCGCAACATTCGCGCGCGGCGCGGCGTCGTCGCCGCCTCGGCGGACAAGACGCAGCTCAAAATCGACCTCTACGATGTCAGGGTGGACCCGATTTCCGACGAAATCCAGGGGCCGGGCTTTTTCGATCACTATCCTATGACGGTGGACGTCAGCACACTGCTCAAGGAGTCCAAGCACTCCAAACGGCGCAGCGACATGACCATGAGCGAACTGCTGGACGCCGCGGCCGATCCGCATGCGTTTTATCCTGAAGTCTCGGCCGACAAGATTCCGGAACAGACCAGCATCCTGCTGGTCGAGATCAACAAGCGCCTCGTGCTGGCCATATCCTGTCTGGCCTTTGTGCTGCTCGGCATTCCGCTGGGCACGACTACGCACCGCAAGGAGTCCTCGATCGGCATCGGCATGAGCCTGATGCTGGTGTTCATCTTCTACCTCTTCACCATCGTCGGCGAAAGTCTGGGCAAACACGCCGTCTTGCTCCCCTGGCTGATTCCCTGGGTGCCCGTAGTCGCATCGCTCTTGATCGGCGTGATTCTCTTCCGCCGCCGCAACTAAAGCGGCCTTGAGGGGGAAGGAAGGGTTCAGGGTTCAGGGCGAAAGGCGAAGGGTGCGTGGGTGCAGGGAGGAATGGTGATTTCTGGGGAGACTGTGGCAAAACTCCCGCGGACGACACGGAGGTCGTCCCTCCACAGGCTGGATTCTCCGTCTTCTGGCAGGTTGTGCTTGCAACTCTGCGAATCCGCCCGTTTTGTGAGGGCATTTTGTAGCTGCCTGCGGCAGGTGGCAGCGCCTGTCTCGAACCCGTCGCCGTAACCGGGACGCGCCAGGCGCAACAACGCGACGCTGTTCATGGGTCTTCCCGGTCTTTTCTTTGTCACCGACGGCTTCATCCGATTAGCCGATATTGGCCTGTGCACTCACGAATTCGCGCTCATTATGCGTCTGTCAGCGTTTTTCGGGTTACCGCTCTGCGCCGCATTGCGATGCTGCGTTTGCCCTGGCTCATTTTGAAGCTTGCCTTTCGGACGGAGGTCGGCCATAACTTTGTGGCCCCTGCATGAGGTTAAAATTATGAAAAACGATCCATCCGGCGCAGATCGCGAGACAAAACAGGCGGCGGCACCCGCCGTGACGGAGGCCTCCGAGCCCCAGCCGATTCCGGCCGGAGTCCAGGTCTTCGATTGGTCGGCCATCTGGGAGACCGTCAAGACCCAGGGCAAAAGCTGGGCGCTGCCGATATTGGTGGTTGTGGTGGCGCTGGCGGGATTTTACGGCTATCGCGGTTATCGGGAAGGCAAGGAGCAAAAGGCCGCCCAACTGCTGGTCAGCGCCCGCGATCTGCGGCCGCTGCAGGATATCGTCGCGCATTACTCCAAGACCGCCTCGGCGCCGACGGCCATGCTGATCATGGGCCGCGAGATGTACCAGTCGGGCGACTACGCCGGCGCGGTCAGCATCTACCAGCGCTTCGAAAAGGAATATCCCAAGCACCCCTGGAAAACCACCGCCGCGATGGGCCAGATCCAGTGCATGGAGGCCATGGGACAGGTGACGGAAGCCGCCGCCGCCTACACGCGCTTTGCCCAGGAGCATGCGGGACACTACCTGGCGCCGCTCGCCACGATCGGACGCGCGCGTTGTCTAACCAGCATGGGACGCGACGAAGAAGCCCGCCAGGTCTACGAGGAGTTCATCGCCGCCAATCCCAAGAGTCCGTGGGCGCGCGATGCGGAGGATGCGATCGCGGAAATGAAGCGCGCCAAGCGTCAGGTTCTGGCCCTTCCGCCAACCGAGGCGCTCGGGCCGCGGCTGACGCCCGCCGCCGCACCGAAGGCTGTCACAGTACAACCTTGATCTGAGTTGCTGTGTTCGGTGTTCGGTGTTCAGTGTTCGGTGTTCGGTGTTCGGGACGGCTTAAGAAACCCAACAACCACCGCATCGGGTTCGCGACAGTCACGCCACCGCGCGCAGCGCGGCGGCTTCGGGAAAGATAGTCGCCCTACTGTGTCTCAGATGCCGCGTTGCGAGCTCAGACTTTCGGCTTGCCTTCCCAGTCGCGCCCTTTTTGCGAAGCCTCTTGCGGTTTTTCGGCGTCTTTCGCCGCCTTGAGATCCGCTTCCGGCTGCTTCGGCTCGCCGTTTTCACCCTCGGCACGGCCCTTCTTGAACTCACCCAGACTACGTCCCAACGAACGTGCCAAGCCCGGTAGTTTGTTGGCGCCAAAGAACAACAAAATCACCGCCAGCACAATCAACAACTCGAACGGCCCAACTCTTCCGCCCATGATCGCGCCTCCTTGATTCCACAACGGAACCTCTGCAATGAAGCATACATCCGCAGGGCATATTTGTCCAGTCAACCGCGAAATGTTCGTATCCCCTCAGTGACGTAGTGAAATGGAAAGGATAGGGCGTCTCGCCGAGAGCGCCGTCTTCGATCCACACACAATTGCCTGCCTGTTCTTATCCAAAGTTCCGGCGGCCTCGGCGAGGCCGCCCTACCAATCCTCCCCCCATTACTGACCCTTTACGTCCGCCGCATCTTTCCGCTTGCCCTTCGCCGCCGACGCGCTAGGCTAAGTTCCGAACTGCACGACGGGAGTGGATGGGGCGAAAATGCCGATTTATGAATTTTATTGCGCGGACTGCAACACGGTCTACAACTTCCTTTCGAGGAAGGTAAACCCGGACGCACGTCCGTCGTGTCCAACCTGCCGGCGTATGACGCTGCAAAAATGCCTCTCGCTCTTTGCCGCGCCCACGGGTAAAACCGTCCCGGCGGCCGGGGATGATGGGTCCGGGATGAATCCCGCGACCGAAGCCCGCATGGAGCGGGCCATGCAGTCGCTGGCCGGAGAGGTCGAAGCGCTCGACACGGACAACCCGCGCCAGGCCGCCGACCTGATGCGCAAGTTCTCGAAGGCGTCCGGGGTGGATTTTGGACCGGGCATGCGGGAGGCCCTCAATCGCATGGAAGCGGGCGAGGATCCGGAAGCCATCGAGGCCGAACTGGGCGACCGCATCGCGCAGGAAGAGCCCGGCCCGTCGCCGGAGGACGCGGCGGGCAGGCTGGCGGGAGGCGGCGCGCGCCATCGCGCGGCGCCGCGCCGGGATGAAACGCTTTACGAAATGTAGGGGATGAAAGGATCATGGCATGTCCATTACCCAAACCGACAACCTGAATATTCTGGAAATGGCGCCCCTGGTGCCGCCGCGGGTGCTGCGCGCCGAAATGCCCATGACCGAAGCGGCCAATCAAACCGTGGTGCAGTCCCGCCAGGCGCTGCGGGGAATTTTGCGGGGGGAAGCGCCGCGCCTGCTGGTCGTGGTGGGGCCATGCTCGATCCACGATCCCGCGGCGGCCATGGATTATGCGCGCCGTCTGGACGAACTGCGCCGGGAATTCGCCGACACCATGCTGATCGTGATGCGCCTCTATTTCGAGAAACCGCGCACGACCACGGGCTGGAAGGGCTTGATTTACGATCCGCACATGGACGGATCGTCCGACATCGCCTTCGGTCTGCGCGCCGCGCGCCGCCTGCTGCTCGACATCAACGCGCTGGGCCAGCCGACGGGCACCGAGTTGCTCGATCCCATCGTGCCGCAGTACACGGCCGACCTGGTAAGCTGGGCCGCCATCGGCGCCCGCACCACGGAGTCGCAGACCCATCGTCAGATGGCGAGCGGACTTTCCATGCCGGTCGGCTTCAAGAATGGAACCGACGGCAACGTCCAGGTGGCCGTGGAAGCGATGGAGGCGGCCCGCCACCCGAACAGTTTTCTGGGTTTGGACAACGACGGCCGTTCCGCCATCGTGCGGACCAAGGGCAACGAGTGGGGCCACCTGATCCTGCGCGGTTCGCGCACGCATCCGAATTACGACGATGCCGGGATCGCCGCGGCTATGTCCGTCTTGAGCCAGGCCGGACTGCCGCCGCTGGTGATGGTGGATTGCAGCCACGGCAACGCCGGCAAGTCCTGCTCCCTCGAGGAGCGGGTTTGGAACAGCGTGATCGAACAGCGCGTGGCCGGCAACCGCAACATCGTCGGCTTGATGCTCGAAAGCAACCTCGTGGAAGGCCGCCAGCCATTCGACTCCGATCCCACGCGCCTGCGGTACGGCCAGTCGGTCACCGACGAGTGCATCGGCTGGGACGATACCGAGCGCATGCTGCGCAATGCCGACGCCGCTTTGCGAGGAAGGTGAAGATTAAAGCGCTGAGGAAATGGTGGCAGGTGTTAGTCCCTTACGACTTGAATCAATCGCAAGATGGTCATCATTTGAAACGTCTTGGTTCCGGCTATGCCGGGTTAGGTGGGAGGTGGGAGTGAGGAATTATTCCATCGCGTGCCGGCGGCGTATTCGTTTGTTTGTAATTGTCGCGACGATCGCGTGTGTCTGGCTGCGGACGGCCTGCGCCGCGGAGCTGCCGGTTTTCGCGGAACTTAATGCCTCTCAGCCGGCGCCCTTTGCGGGCGAGACCTTCGAACTTTCGCTCACGCTTTACGTCGCCGACAACGCCCTCGACCGGCAGGTGCGGGTTACCGATTTTCCCTCCGGCCTGACGCTCGCCGCCTGGGAGGAGCGCCCCGGGCGCATGATCGAACGCGACGGGCGGGGCTGGACCCTCCGTCCCTATGTTTGCCGGGCCCGCGCCGCCACGCCCGGCGCCCTGCGCCTTGCGCCGCGGATCGACGGACAGTTGATCCGTGTCCAGCGCACCTGGTTCTACAATCAGACCGTTGCGCAACCGGCCAGCATTCCCTTGCGCGCGCCGCTGGCGCTGACAGTGCGAGCGCTGCCGCCGGAAAACCGGCCGGACGATTTTTCGGGCGCCGTGGGACGCTTTTCCCTGACCGCCGTGGCCGGTCCGCCGGAGGTCGCCGTCGGCGATCTGATCACCGTGCGTCTGACCGTAACGGGCGACGGCGCGCTCGATCTCGCCGCCCCGCCGCATCTGACAGACACAGCCGGCTTTCGCGTTTATCCCTTGCGGCCCGACCCCTCCTCCGACCCGCTCCCACAGCGGCGTACGTATACGCAGACGCTCGTGCCGCTCACGCCGGCCGCCACGCTGGCGCCCGCCTATCGCTGGACCATTTTCGATCCCGCCGCCGCGAGCTACCGCACACTCGACGCCGGTCCCTTCCCTCTGGTCTTTCATGCCGAGCGCGCGCCTTCGCAGGAGGTCTATCAGGCCGCTTCCCAGGGCGCGCCAACGGGAACGGCGGCAGCCGCGGTGGACAGCGGCGGCGGCGCGGCCGCGTCGTCGTCATGGTACGCGCGCGCGCCGTTTTTTGCGTGGCCGCTGGCCGCGGTCTTGTGTCTGCTGGCCGCCGCGCTGGCGGGCATGCGGGCGATCCTGCCGCGATCCGCGGCGCTGACTCCGGAAAACATCCGCACGGCGCGCGACGCGCGGGAACGTCTGGCGCTGCTGACGCTGCTGGCCTTGACCGCCGCGGCCGGCGCCTGTTTCGGCTGGCGCACGGCGCGCATCGAACGGCAGATGCAGATCGTGGCGGTGGCGGGCCAGGCGACCTTGTTCGCCCCCTATGAGGATGCCGCCGCGGTTGGAACCTTGAGCGCCGGCGAACGTGTACGGGTGTTGGAAACCCATGGGGAGTGGCGCCGCGTCACGACCTCCGTCGGCGGCGGCTGGGTTCCCGCCGCCGCCCTGCGTGCGCAATGAGCCACACCACCGGATGCCGTCCCTATGAAACGGAACGTGCGCCGTGTGTGGCCGCCTGCGGCAGGTGGCTGAGCCTGTCACGAATCGGTCGCCGCAACCGTACCGCGACAGGCACGCCACCGCGCGCAGCGCGGCGGTGTCGCAGATCGGAATTTCGGAATTTGCAAAAAAGCGTACATTTTCTCTTGACATGTAATTCGTGAAGTTGCAATTTCGCATCATGTTGATCGTTATTGTCTGTAGCCAATCAGGTGTTCGTTAAATTTGCCGGAAGAACATCATGAAACATCGCGCCTTAGTATTAGTCATCCCCGTCCTGATCTCCGCTCTGGCGTTAATCGGCGTGGCCGACCACCACCCGGAAGACCCCGACACCGACAACGACGGCATGCCGGACGCCTATGAATTGTTCTTCGGTCTCAATCCCACCAACCACGCCGACGCCCATCTGGATTCCGACGGCGATGGGTTGAGCAATCTCCGGGAAGCCGCACTGTTGACCGATCCCTTCGCCCCGGATACCGATCGCGACGGCTTCTACGACGACATTGACGCCAATCCGATCAGCCGCGCCTATATTCAGTGGGGCGCGCCCCAGTTCACGGACGGGGATAACTACAATTATGTTCGCCCGGAATGGTGCCTGGGCGCCTACAAAACCGGCGGCAAATGGCTTGCGAACATGGCGACAACGCAATCGGCCTGGCATGTGGCGTCCGACGAGCCGCCGGATGTGGGGCGCCTGTCCGTCGCACTTGACCGGTCAATCTTGACCAATAATCTGCGCTACACCGTGCATTACCTGGACACCAGCAATTCTTCGCTCTACGTGGACTTGCTGGATACCAACGGCGCGGTTGTCGGCAACGGCGATCTTTTCGGCAACCTGATGACCGGCAGTAATCAGGAAGCGTTCGTGCGTTTGGATCTGCCGTTGGCTGAGTGTACCAATGCCGCCGTTGTTCAACTGCGGCGTGGGACCGGCGAGGTGACGGTGTTGGAAGGCCAGTTATATATAGATGAGGACGGCGACGGACTGGATGCCGATCAGGAAATGCAACTCGGCTCGTCGGATTATCTGGTCGATACCGACGGCAACGGGATTGACGATTTCGACGAATGTTTTGGCGTTGGAAGTTCCCCAAACAGTTCGGTCGGCAATCACGAACCCGGTAGTCCAAGCGGCGACATCGGCGCAATCCATCCCGGCAACGGCAACAATAACGGCCAGAATGACGACAAAGGCGTGATTTACGTCAATCAGTCGAAAGGCAACGACCATTTCACTGGCCATTCACAACATATTTCCGCTCATAAAGGGCCGAAAAAGACCATTCACGGCGGGCTTTCGGTTGCTTCTACTAACGACATCATTGTCATCGAATCCGGTCACTACCATGAGGACCTGAACATCCAAGGCAAAGACGTGACGGTGGTAATTCAAGGCACCGTGATTTTGTAAGAGTTGGTCCGTTAAATACGCAGAATCTCGTTAAATAGTGAAGAATGAAGGAAGGTCTAACGACTATGAAAAAGCGGATCGTTTTAGCGATGCTTCTACCTGTGACCACGGTCTTGGCGGGAAATTTGATCACCGATAACGCGACAATCGTGAAGGACGCCAAGATCATGGGGAGTTTGTCATTTCCAAGGGGTTGCACGGCAACCGGGGGAACAATCACCACCAACGGAAATTATTTCGTCCATTCATTCACGAATGTCGGCGCAACCAATTTTGTCGTGACCGGCGATTCGTTGCTTTGCGAAGTACTGGTTGTGGCCGGTGGCGGCGGCGGCGGCGATGGGTTTATGTATCAGTCTTACGGTGGAGGTGGCGCTGGAGGCGTGACTAACGTTGCGTCCTATCAGGCAAACGGATCGATCCAGGTAATTGTCGGCGCCGGCGGCAGTGGAGGAGGAAACGGTGCAAATGGAGGCGATAGCACGTTTGGAACGGTGACGACCATTGGCGGCGGAGTTCCCTCGATGGGGCATGGAACCAATGGAGGGGCGGGAGCTGGTGGCGGTTCGCAATACGATTGGCTGGGAGGAAGCGGAGTTGCCGGACAAGGACACGCTGGCGGGAGCAACTGTTTAGGTTCGGGTTACTCCGCCTCCGGTGGCGGTGGTGGGGCGTGGACGGTTGGCGCAAATGGAGCCGTAAATGCCGCCGGCGCCGGCGGGGCGGGAATCACCAATTCGATTACCGGGGAGCCACTGGTTTATGGCGGCGGTGGTGGCGGCGGCGGCTTTAATTGGAATGCGGGCGCCGGTGGTTCCGGTGGCGGTGGCGCCGGCGGCAGAATGGCCGCCGGATCGCCTGGAACAGCCAATACCGGTGTCGCCGCCGGCGTGAAAGGTACTGATAACGCCGGAGAGTGCGTTCCCAGTCGATTCATAGATCTTTTTGTGAGCGGTAGCTATTGCCCTCGATGGTGACGGTTTCGCAGTGATGGACGAGGCGATCGAGGATGGCGGTG
>JANYBP010000067.1 GCA_025360745.1 bacterium | reverse complement strand
CAATTCGCATTATGGCCGCTTCCTCGGGCCCGGACGACACGGAGGTCGTCTCTCCAGGCGACGAAACGGCGGGTTTTTGAGCTTTTGGAGGGTCGGGCTCCGTCCCGACCGCACTTCATGTGGCCATAGTGAGAATTGCTGTAACGACCGGGCTTGGTCTGGACCATGCCATATATTCTTTGTACAATTCGTAAGTGCGCTCGCACCCGAACTTTTTCCAACCTCGCAACCAAAGGAAATTCGCATGCAGCCATCTTTTAAAAATCTCGCGTTGCTGGCGTTGGCGTGTTCGCTGGCAACCTCGCATGCGGCGGCGCCCAATGCCGTCCTCGAAAACCAGGGCGTTTTTTCCGCCATACCGGTTGGCGATCTGAAGACACAAAACGGACTTTGCCTCTATCTCGGCGCGCCCGATGCCGGCGGCCTCGGATGGCTCGCGGACAACAGTCTCTGCCAGGTGCAGGGACTCGTGTCCGAGCGTGAAACCGCGCAGCGCCTTCGTGTCGCGGTGGCGACGGAGGCCGCCGCCGACCGTATTTCGGTTGTCTGGCGCCGGACCGCTCACCTGCCCTATCTCGACAGTCTGGTCAACCTGATCGTCGCCGCCGGCTGGAAGCAGGGCGACCTGCAAGGGCTGGCGCTCTCGGAGATCGTGCGCGTGCTCGCACCAGGGGGAGTCGCGGTGGTCGGCGGTAACGCGGGTATCGATGCGGCGGCGCTGCTCGCCGAAGCGCGCGTAATCGCCCTGGCGCAGGCGGAACCGATGGCTTGCAAGGGCGCCTGGATCAGGATTGTCAAAAAGATGAACCCCGCTTTCGATGAATGGCCTCACTTCCTGGGTAATGCGGGGCAAACCAGGGTTTCGAGGGACTTGGTGGTGGCGCCGGAAAATGAGGTGCGCTGGGTCACCGGGGCATCGTGGTCCCAGGGTGGTTACCGCAACGATATTATGGCCGGCGGCCGCACGTTCCATGAAGAACGGGAATGGGTCAACAGCAACAAGTGCCAGCGGATCATGGTGGCGCGCGATGCCTATAATGGCCGTGAACTGTGGCGGACAAACCGGAGCGGCTACGGCTCCGGCGGTAAAAGCCCGGATTTCAGTTTGTGCGCGGACGATCGCTGCGTCTACTACAGCGAGACGAACGGGTTGGTGGCGCGAAATGCGGCAACAGGCGTGCTTGTCACAAATTATGGCGCCGCGCACATGGGAACCGTCACTTCCCATGGAGACTGGCTGATTACGTCGAGTGGCGCGATTAGAAAGGATAACGGGGCGTGCGTCGTCCCGCTGAAGATCGGCACTTACAGAGCTCATCACGTCGCCGTCGGCGGAGTGGTCTACACCCTGAAAGAGGATCGCGCGGCCGGTGACGGCGTGCAAGCCTTCAAACTTTCCGATGGTTCGCCGCTTTGGAACGTCCCGGTCGAAATGTTGAAAACCGTGAACGTGCGCAACAAGGGGTCGGTCGGTTTGATGGCCAAAGGCGACAACATTTATGTGACTTCCGGACTTAACGTCGTCGCCCTGAATCGCGCCAACGGCACGCTGCGCTGGTCAACGCCCGCGCCGGCGGAGGCGGCTGGCGCCCGCGGCGAGACCTACGTATTTCCATTGGCTGACCAGGTAAGTCTTAATTATCTGGTTGCCACAAATGGGGAAAAGGGCGCCCGGCTCCAACAAGTGTTTCTGGATGCCGGCACGGGGAAAGCGCTCAAGACCAATCATTCTAAATCAGGGCTCGGCAACAGGTGCTGGCCAACGCGGGCAACCGACCGCTTCATCATCGCCTACGACGAACTTTTCGTGGATCACAAGACATCCGAGGAACTTGGCTGGGTCAGGGGGCGGATCCGTCCGGCCTGCGGTATTGGACGATGCATGGCGTACGGTTTGGGCTACTATGGGCCGCACTCCTGCGATTGCTATGTAGCGCTGCGCGGGTCCGTGGCGCTTTCGTGCGGCAGCGCCGTTCCCAAGGGCGCCGCGACGCCCCAACTGATCGCGGGGAGCAAGCCCGTTGCCGGAGCGGCGGCGGGAACGAACGACTGGCCGATTTACCGCGCCGACATCGGACGGTCCGACGCCTATGCCGGCGTACTGCCGGCAAAAGCGAAGAAACTCTGGTCGGTCAAACTCGGCAATGCCCCGCTCCCGCAAGTCACCGGGGCCGGCGGGACGTTGTTTGCGGCCGATCCGGCGAAGCATCGGGTGGTGGCGCTGGCCGCCGCCAGCGGACTCGAACAATGGTCTTTCCAGACCGAGGGGCGCGTTTCGGTGGCGCCGACTTATTACAAAGGCTTGTGCCTTTTCGGCGACCACGCGGGCTGGGTCTATTGCCTCGATGCCGCCAGCGGGAAGCTTGTGTGGCAAATGCAGGCGGCGCGGGAACAGAAGCTGATGAGCGCCTACGACGGCCTCGAATCCGCCTGGCCGGTCAAAAGCGGCGTTCTGGTGTTTCGCGATCGCGCCTGCTTCAGCGCGGGGCGTTGCGGCGCCATGGACGGCGGACTGGACTTCTACGATGTGGATCCGGCCAGCGGCCAGATCCATTCGATGACGAACTTTTACGACAGAAGGCCGACCGACATTGTCGTCAGCGACGGACGCAGCGCCTTCATGCCGAACTTTTTCTACTCGCCCGCCGCCGGAGCAGGCGAAAAGCTGCCCGCTCCGCAACCGAGAGTTTGCGTCGGCAATTATAAGTTCGGGTATTTTGGGGCGGTTTCCATTCTGTACACCCTGGACAACCTGGATCCGGAACAGACGCGCACCCGCAAACGGGGGCTGATCAAGGCGGGCGATAACGGTGGCGATGGCGACTTGATGGCGTTCGATACGAACCTGACGGTCACGACCTGGGGCGCCCGTGTTCAAAGCGGCCCGGACCAGGTGATCTGCAGAAGCGCCTCGTCGTACAGAGCCCCCCCGCTCTGGGTTAAGCGCGACACGGCGCAGCAGATGCAGGCGCTGTTGCTGACCGGCCAGCGGGTTTATTGCGCCGGCATTCCACAGGACCGCGCTTCACGGGAACCGCCCGCGCTCTGGATCTTCTCGAATGCGGATGGCGCGCTATTGCAGAAGCTCCCCCTGGATGGCGCTCCGGTCATCGATGGAATGTCAGCGGTCGGCGGCCGGCTTTTCCTGACCACGCTCGACGGGCAGCTCTTGTGCTACGACGAGAGCCATTAACGACTGAAGCATTTCCTCATTGCCGGATCGCGCCGGTGTTCCGGTCCAGGCGAAATTTGCCCCGACTGACAATCGTTTCCTTGTCCCGTTTGGCAAGCCGCTTGAAGCGGTACTCCACCTTGAGCGCCAGCGAATGCGAACCGATGCGGCGCTTGAAGACCAGTTCCACGGGCTTGTTCGCGCGCAGGAACCTGGCCCCCTTGCGTCCGCCGGAAGCATGCTCCCGGTAGCGGCGGCCGACATCCGTGGAGATGCCGGCATAAAGGCCGCCGCCGACGGTGCGAACGACGTAGAGATACCAGCTCAAATTCCGGGCGCCTCATTCAGCGATGCCGGTGTCAGGCAATGCCGGTCGCCTTCGATTTATCCTCGTGCTTGCCGTCCTTGCTCATCGTTCCAAGAAATGACGGCATTTCCAATCCGACCTGCTTGGCCAATTCGTGCATCGGAGGCAGGGCGCCCATCAGCTTCTTGCCGAGGTCGCTCATGCCGCCGCCCGCGCCGCCGCCGTCCCAGATCACGATCTTCTCGATCGGCAGATCCTGGATGGCCTGCGCCTGGATGTGCGAAATTTCGACCAGTTTCTCGATCAACAGCAGCGCCGCGGCCACCTGCGGGTCGCCAGCGGACTGGACGAGGTTGCGGTATCCGAGAGCCTTGCCGTCGAGCACGGCCTGCACCCCCTGCCCTTCCGCGGTCATCCTGGCGATGGTGGCCTCGGCCTGTCCCTTGGCGATCAGCACCGACTGTTCGCGCTGGGCATCGGCGGCGATCACGACCTTCTTCTTGTCGGCCTCAGCCGGCACGACGATCTCCGCGTTCAGGCGGGACTGCTCGCGCAGGGCGCGGGCATCTTCGGCCTTCTTCTGCGCGATTTCCTGGGCCACGCGGATGGCGCCGTCCGCATCCTTGGCCGCCGAATCGCCCTTGTTGCGCGACTCCTCTTCGGCGACCTTCTGGGTGGCGCGGTAGCGCGCCTTGTTGGCATTGGCGTCGGTTTCGCTATTGACCGCCTCGGCGTCGAGTTTGGCGACCTGCTGGCGCTTGTTGCGCGTGGCGGTGGCCTCGCCGATCTCCGCGTTGGCGTTGGCGGAGGCGACGGCCACGCGCTGGTCGCGCTGACGTTCGGCCACACCCATCAAACCCACCTTTTCCTGCTCTGCGACATCGATATTGGCCTGGTTGATGGCCTCGGCGGCCGCCTTCCGTCCGATGGCCTTGATGTAGCCGGATTCGTCGTCCAAGTCGCGAATATTGACGTTGATTACCGCCAGACCGATCTTCTCGAGTTCGACGGCCACGGCTTCGTTCACCTTGCCCATGAAGGCCTGGCGATCGCGGTTGATATCCTCGATGCGCATGGTGGCGATGACCGCGCGCATCTGGCCGATGATGATGTCCGTGGCCAGGGTCTGGATTTGCTGGGCGGCCAGGCCGAGCAGGCGGACCGCCGCGTTCTGCATGATTCCCGGCTGGTTCGAGACGGCGGCGGTCACGGTTGTCGGCACCGATACGCGGATGTTTTCCTGCGACAAGGCATTCGAAAGGTCGATCGGCACCACAAAGGGCTCCAGATCGAGATAGTCATAGGCCTGCAGCAAAGGCCACACAAATGCGGCGCCGCCATGCACGCACTTCGATGCGCCACCGGCGGTCTTTCCGTAAATGACCAGAATCTTGTTGGACGGACAGCGTTTGTAACGCCTGACGAAAAGCATGACCAGTCCGATGACGATCGCCATCAGAATCAACAGCAACCACATCCCTGTGGTATCGCCCTGGGCTGGAACCTTCGGGTTCATTTGCGCAAAGAACATACCCGCGTATGCGAAACTATTCATGTCATTCCGTCCTTCATTCTCACTGTTCAGAACCTATCCTGGATTTACTATTATATTACCGTTTCCACTTCAATCGTATTCAGTCCGACAACTCGCACAACTTTCACGGGGGCGCCGGCCTTAATGGCCCCGCCACCCGCCGCGCGCGCCTTAAAATGGGTCGTGGCGTTGCCGCACAGGACGCGCACCTCGCCCGTTCCGTTGGCCGGAATATCCAGATGCACTGTGCCTTCGTTTCCGACGCAGGATTCCAACCGCATATTTCCGGAGGAGGTCAGGCGCCGCATGGCGTAGAGCAGCGCGGAGACGATCAGCAGCGCCGCAAGGCCCCAGGCGAACGCCAGGTAGAGCGCCCTCGCCACGGGAACGCCATGGCTGATGTAAAGCGCCCCGCCCCACGAGAACAGGGTCAGAAAGGCCAGCACGGAATGGATGCTCAGCAACCTGAATGCGGCCATGGTCTCGCTGGCGTCGTTGGGCGCGGTATGTTCCCACGCCGGATCGACATGCGTATCGAGCGTCATCTCCCCGCCGACCAGGCCGATCAGCGCCATGACGAATTGCCACAGAAAAATGAAACTGAAGAAAAACGCGGCGCCAAAGAATCCGTGATTCAAGGCGCTAAGACTGTGCCACCAAACGGTCCATGTTTCCATAACGGCATCTCCACAGCGGCAAACAAAGGCGCGAAGTTCCATCAGCAAATCGCTTCAAACTCAGTAGATATACATACGGACATGGGCTGCTGTCAACCAATCCGCGCCCGTGCCTCAAAATAGACCGCCCACCCCGGTCATACCATTATAATTACAGGCGGAGTCTGTAACGTTCGGGTGAAATCCAGCAATTCTCATTATGGCCTCTAGTGTAGTGTCCCTTAAATAGCTAGACATATGAAATCGGGGCTTTTGCTGGGATTTCCGCGAATAGGCATCGAACACTGGCTTGATATATGTATAGTCATTTTCGGGACACTACACTA
>JANYBP010000039.1 GCA_025360745.1 bacterium | reverse complement strand
ATGGTTGCCCATGACGCAGTAGCCGAGCACGCGCACGGTGTAGAGGGTGGTGAGTTGGCGCAGAATCTGAATAAAGCGCTCTTTCTCAACGTGGCCAAAGGGGAATTCGCCGGGTTCACCGGCAATGCGGTTGTAGACGTGGTGCCAAGTGTCCTGGTAATCGGGTTTTACCCGTGGCAATCGCATGTTCGCGCTCCTTGTCCGCCGCCTTCATCGACGGCGCCAAGGATATAAAGGCGCGAGCCCGACATTTTTCCACAGTTTGCCTGTCCCCAAAATGCCCCAAAATGCTCCCAAAATGCTCATGTCCCCAATGCCCCCAACAGTTTGCCTGTCCCCAATGTCCCCAATGCCCCCAAAATGCCCCAAAATGCTTGCCTGTCCCCAAAATGCTCCTGTCCCCAAAATGCTCCTCCCCAAAATGCTCCCAAAATGCTCCAAAATGCTTCCCAAAATGCTGCGGGCGAAACGGCAAGATGTGCGATATGAGGCGATGCGCGGTCATGGCCCCGCCTTGAGGGCATCTTTACAGATTACAACACACTGAAGTTACCTGCCGGCCAACGGCCGGCTTAGTTCAACAAAAGCGCGGACCACGCGCTGGCCTTGCGCGAGCAAGCTCGCTACAGTCCATCACATGGCCGGTCAGCCCGGCCCGTTCGCATGATGAGATTAATGATTATCGAGACAGATTGATGAAATGCCATGTCATGTGATAGGATTCCATCAACTTGACGGAGACACGTAAATGACAGCCAAAACAACACAAGTGCTTGAGGGAGCACTTCATCTATCGCCGCTTGAACGCGCTGAGTTAATTGAGCAGATATTTGCGAGTTTCAGCTTTCCATCTCGCCAGGCAAACGATGCAGCGTGGGCAAGTGAGGCAGAGGAACGAATTGACGCCTATGACGCCGGACGCCTCGCCTACACTTCTGCACGGGATGTTTTTGCGCGTGTTGAGGGCATGCGCCCGTGACGGTGCAGTTTCTTCAAACCGCCGACCGGGAATTGTTTGACGCCATCAACTATTACAATTCGCAGGCTGAAGGACTTGGGTTTGAGTTTGCGGCCGAAATCAGTCGTACCCTTGGTCGAATCACGGAGTTCCCGGATGCATGGACACCGCTTTCGGCGCGTAGCCGCCGATGCCGGACAAGTCGTTTTCCATACGGTGTCATATATCAGATTCGTGAGTCAGGAATCCTCGTTGTGGCCATCCAAAATCTTCATCGGCACCCTGCCTCATGGAAAGACCGCCTCGGGCCCAAAAATGCATGATGACGCGAACTAGCTTTTGGAACACGACTGCTCGCACAGAACCTTAGAGTCCAGGCGGTAGGCAAACGTTGGGGAAAAGAACATCGAAATCGCTATCGGGATCGGGATCGAAAGGCTATGGAACTGGGACACAAGAGACTCAACGTATACCGCCTTGCGATCAACTGCGTCGCCTTGCTCTACGAAGCAGTGAGAGAGCGAGGACGACGTCGATACCGATCCCGATACCGATAACGATTTGGATGAAAACAGTCCCCTACCACCGGCGGGAGACGGCTGCGTACAGCGGCTCCGCCGAAACTGTGACCAAGGGTACGGATTACGATTATGACTACTGGCTTCGAGCTTCTGACTTCTGGCTTCTGACTTCTGACTTCTGACTTCTTCCAGCAGTTTCTCATGTACATGACTCCGTTCAAGCGTTACATTCCCAATCAGTCCACTGTGAATGTCACGGGGAACCGGCGGAGGCAGCATGAAGGCACTGAAGGTCGCACTGATATATAACGCGGCGGCCGCGACGACTTCGGAATCGCCCGAAGACCGCGGCAGCGTAAACGACCTGCGCACGATGATCCGCCGGATGGCGCGCGCCTTGCGTTCGCTGGGCCACAATGTCGAAATCCTGCCGCTGTCGAACGATCTGATGGCTTTCCAGCGACGCATGCACCGGCTGCAGCCGGACGCGGTGTTCAATCAATACGACGATGTGGTGCATGGGGCGCTCTACGAAATGCGCGTGGCGGCGCTGGTGCGCATGATGGGTTATCCGATGACCGGTTCGCCGGCGCTGGCGCTCGGTCTTTCGCGCTACAAGTACATGGCCTCCACCCTGCTGCAGGGCGCGGGGATTCCGATCCCCCCCGACACGCATCTGCTGGAGCGCGTGGGCGACGTGGACCGTGTGCGCTGGCAGTTCCCCATCATCGTGCAGCCCAGCCAGGAACACGCCGGGATCGGGGTGGAACGCGACTCGGTGGTCAACAGCCGCGCGGCCTTGAAGGATCGCGTGCGCCGCATCCGCACCACTTACAATCAGCCGGCCCTGGCGCAGCGTTTTCTCACGGGACGCGAGTTCAACGTGGGCGTGGTGGGCGGCCGGCGGGTGCGCGTGATGCCGCTGGCGGAGGTGGATTACAGCCAGTTGCCGGGTGAAATCCCGCCGATCATGTCATACGCGGCCAAATGGCTGGAAGGCTCCATCGAATACAAGAAAACCTCGGTGATCTGCCCGGCGGCCGTCGAGCCGGAACTGGCGCGGCGGATCAGCATGGTTTCGCTGCGCGCCTTCCGCGCGGTCAACGGCTGGGGTTACGGGCGGGTGGACATTCGTCTCGATGAAACGGGCGAACCGTATGTGCTCGAGGTGAACTGCAATCCCTCGCTCGACGAGGCGGTGTCGCTGGCGCGTTCGGCGCTGCGCGCGGGCATCAGCTACCCGCGCCTGCTGCAGATGATTCTCAACGCGGCGCTGGAAGGCATGCCTTTCGACGTCGACATGCCGATGCTTGGCAACGTCCCGGCTAAACCGTAAACCGGCCTGTGTAACCGAAGTCCATGGCGAGGGCCGTGGCCAGCGCGGTGACGTCCAGCAGGTTGGCGTTGGCGTCCTCCAGATGACAGCGCAGCCGGATGGCCGCGGCGCGGGCCTCCAGTTTGTTGAGAATGGTCTCGACATCCTCCGGCTCCAGCCCCGACCAGCGCGAGACGCGGGCCAGCAGGTCGGCCTTGTGCTGGTGGATCAGCGCGGCGGCGCGCATACCGCCCCGCCCCGCCGGCGGCGGGAAGACGGCGCGCAACTTGTCGTCCACGTAACCCTGCGCCGCCGCCCGGTAACGCTCGATACGCTGACCGTAATGCTCGGCCAGCAGCACACGCAACTCCTCGACCGGATTGAGCAGCGGCCCGGTTTCGCGCGCGGGCCGGCGCGTCCGCACGCCGCGCATCAGCCGCGCCACATACTGTAGTTTGCGCATCGCCGGCCAGGCGTGATATTTGCGACGCCAGGCCGTGCGGGGCGTCAGCCAGACCGCGAAGGTTTCGGCGAAATCCTCGTCAGGATGCTTTTGGGCGTAATTGCGGCCATATTGGCTGTGGACGATGTGCCGGACGAACTGGCGGCTAAACGGGTCCGGTTCGAAGGCGTCGCGGTAGGGGGACGAAAAGGCGCCGAAAACCTCGGCCCACCCGGGCGATTCCCAGAGCCGGTAGGCGTAGTTGAAGGCATGCCCGGCCTCATGGCGCAGAAACATCATGATCGTGGAATCGTCCTCGATCTCCCCGGTCTGCTCCTCCTCGATGCGCATCAGACGCTTGTCGGCCAGGTAGAAGGGAATACCGATGATCGGCACCTCGTTCGGACAGCCCCAACTGTCCGTCAGATAGCAAATGGGCCGGAAAGCGAGCTGCTGCCGCTCCAATTCGCGGTAAAGACGCTGAACTTGCGGCTCCATGATCGAATTCGCGATCTGCAGCCCCAGATCGCTGATCCGGGTATTGAGCAGCTCATAGCGGGTGGTTTCCCAGCTTTCGAGAACGGAAGTGGTGGTTGCGGCGGACATGGTGGGAAAGGCCGATTATACCCCTGTGAGCCCTGTATGGCAAGGCGTTTTTACCCCGTTTTTTTGGCTACTTTGGACCTATTTTTGGCCTTTTGCGGGGATTTTGGGCCGTTTTTTCGCCGTCGCAGGTCAAGCTGGCAAAAGCCGGCTTGTTTCGTTATTGTTGCGGTCGGGTGCAACTGCGGGGAGACGAGCATGGCAAGATTCGATGCAAGAATTTTAGGGGGCCTGCTGGCGCTGGTCCTGGCGGTCGGCTGTGACAATGGCGGGGGTGGCGGCAATGGCGCCGCCGTCGCCGACACGAACACAAGCACCACCCCCGCGGATACCGTCGCCACCGTCGCCGACAGTTTTCCAGACGGACTGCATCCCGACGCCGCCGCCAGCAGCGACATCGCGGCGGTTTTTGCCGGCCAGCTTTCTGGAACGCCCGGCGCGGGGAACGACGCGAACACGATCGTCTGCCTGGGCGACAGCATCACGGCGGCCGGTTATCCGTCCTTTCTGGCGACCCAGACCGGCAAGCAGGTCGTGAACTCGGGCGTGCCCGGCGAGGAGTCCCCCAGCGGCGCGGCCCGGGTATCGTCGTTATTGTTCACCTATCATCCCGGCTATCTCTGCATCCTGTACGGAATCAACGACCTGATATCGCATCGCGCGCCGGCCGACATCGTTCAATACCTGAGCCAGATTGTCGCGTCCGCGCGCGCCGCCGGCGTCGTGCCGGTGCTGGCCACGCTGACGCCGGTCAGCGGCATGTATGGAAAATACCAGAGCGATGTGGACGATCTGAACGCGCAGATTCGCGCGCTGGCATCGGGCCAGGGAATCGCGCTGGCCGATCTGGCGGCGATATTCTGAGCCTGAAAAATTATCTTACGGCGCCAGCGGTTCGATCACGCGAATATCCCGCCAGCGGCCCGAGGCGAAGCGCAGCAGCCAGGTCAGCGCCACCAGCAGCACGAAGACCGTGATCAGCCACCACTGCGCCACAATTCCGGCGTGCAGCCGGTCCAATAAGACCAGCGCGCCGATGAAAAGACCATAGGCGGCCAGATTGGCCGCAAAGGTCCAGCGGGTATCCCCGGCCGCCTGTAGCGCCGAGAGCACGACCACGTTGCAGGCGTCCAGAAAACTGTAAGCGGCGACAAAGCGCAGCATCATGACGCTGAGTCCGAAAAGCGAGGCCTGCTCGGAATTGGACATGGCGCCGACCTCGAAAAAGAGTCTGATCAACGGGCCGGGCAGAAACACAAAGACCGCCCCGCAAATCAGCATCCAGGCCTCGCTCATCGCCAGGCCGCGATAGACGATGCGGCGCGACAAGTCGGGCCGGCCGCGGCCCTGACACTGCCCGACGTAGACGTTCACCGCCTGGGCCAGGCCGATCAGCGGAAAGAAGGAGGCGCCATTGATCCGCCAGGCGATGTTCGTGGCCGCCAGATCGGCGGTCCCCACCCGTCCGACAAAAAACATAAAGACGGTCCAGGCCAGAATCTCGACCGCCAGGCGCGCACCGCTGGGCACGCCGAAGCGCAGCAGACGCACGAACAGCGTCCAGTCCAGCCGCCGCTCGCTCCAACTGCCGTAGTCGCGCCGTTCGCGGGCGCGGAAGAACAGCCACGCCAGCAGCAGCGCATTCACGCTCTGCGCCGAAACCATGGCCAGCGCGGCGCCGGTAATCCCCAGGCGTGGCAAGCCGCCGTGTCCCAGCACCAGCAGCCAGGCCGCCACGCCGTTCCAGACCAGGCCGACCAACTGCACGATCATCAGCGAGCGGGTGCGCTCGGTTGCCGTGAACAATCCTGAAAACGCGCTGACCAGCAAGCCCGGCAAAGCGCCCCAGCAGGCGATTTGAAAGAAGGCGATTTCCATGCGCGCCAGCGTACCGGTATGCCCGACGCCGTAAAACAGAGCCGGCCCGGCCTGCGCCGCACAAGCCACAAAGACCGCCGATGCCAGGGCCACATAAATACCCTGCCAGATCGCCGCTCCGGCACGCCGCGGACGGCCCGCGCCGATGTACTGCGCGGCGAAGGTGCCGGCATAGCCCGCCACGCCCTGAAAAAGACAGACCAGCAAAAAACTCGCCATGCCCGCCGGGCCGATCGCCGCCAGAGCCTCGGGCGAATGCCATGCCAGGAACATGGCATCCATGAACTGCATGATCATGAAGCCGCTCATGCCGAGCATCAGCGGCATCGCCAGCCGCAGCAGGTCGCGGCAGGACTTGTCGTTCGGATCGCGCGTCATGGGCAGTGTGCGCGGACAAAGTCGCGCACCGCGCCCGCCTCCGCGGGCAGCGGCGTGCAGCGCGTCGGCAGCTCCAGCAGGGCATCGAGCGCGGGATGATGCGCCAGGTCGCGTCCGATGGCTTCCCGCACGGCCTTGGAAAACTTGGCCGGATGCGCCGTGGCCAGCGCGATGGTGGGCGTGTCGTCGCGCAGGAAGGCCGTGGCCACATGCACGCCGACCGCGGTGTGCGGATCCAGCAGATAACCGTGGCGCTCGTGGTAGTCGCGAATGACCGCCCGCGTGGCGGCCGTATCGCCCACCCCGGCCACAATGCCATCGTCCAGCGTGCCGTCGGCCAGCGGCGCCACCGTCAAGCGTCCGGCGCGGGCAAAGCCCTCCATCAGCTCGCGCAAACGCGCGCTGTCGCCGCCCACGCGGTAATAGAGATAGCGTTCGAAGTTGCTGGCCACCTGGATGTCCATCGAGGGGCTCAGCGTGGCATGCACGGCGCCGCGCGCATAAACGCCGCTGTTGAAAAAACGGGCCAGGATGTCGTTCTCGTTGGTCGCCAGGATCAGTCGCCGCACGGGCAATCCCATGCGCCGCGCGATCCAGCCGGCAAAAATGTCCCCGAAATTGCCGGTCGGCACGGCGAATTGCACCTGCGCCGCGCCGGTGGCGCGCCGCACGCGCAGCCCGGCGTAAAAATAGTAGACCACCTGCGCCATCACCCGCGCCCAGTTGATCGAGTTGACCGAACCGAGCGCATAACGGTCCTTGAAAGCCAGATCGCCGAAAAGGGTCTTAAGAATCCCCTGGCAATCGTCGAAAGTGCCGGCCATGGAGAGGTTGAAGACATTGTCGTCGAGCACGGTCGTCATCTGCCGTTCCTGGATCGGACTCACGCAGCCGCGCGGGTGCATCACGAAGATGCGGATGCCGCGCCGTCCGCGCACGCCCTGGATCGCCGCGCTGCCCGTGTCGCCGCTGGTCGCCGCCAGCAGGTTCAACTCCGAGCCCGAGCGCGCCAGCAGCGTCTCGAAGAGCCGCCCGAGGAATTGCAACGCCAGGTCCTTGAAGGCCAGCGTCGGCCCGTGAAACAGTTCGAGGATGTGCAGCGGCCCAACCGCCTTGACAGGCGTGACCGCGGGATCGTCGAAACCGGCGTAGCTCCGCGTCACGAGCGCGCGCAATTCGTCCGCCGTCAAATCGCCGGCAAAAAGCCGCATGACCTCGAAGGCCAGTTCCCGATACGGCAAATCCGTCCAGCGCTCGAGCCGTTCGCGCACGTCGGGAATCGTTTCCGGCAGAAGCAACCCTCCGTCGCGGGCCAGTCCCGACATGACCGCCGCCCCGAATGGCATGGGTTCCACCCCGCCGCGTGTGCTGAAGTAGTTCATAGCAGGGGCACAATAGAAGAGAACCACATCCCACGGCAAGTCATAACGACCGCAGCAATTCGCATTATGGCCGCTTCCTCGGGCCCGGACGACACGGAGGTCGTCTCTCCAGGCGACGAAACGGCGGGTTTTTGAGCTTTTGGAGGGTCGGGCTCCGTCCCGACCGCACTTCATGTGGCCATAGTGAGAATTG
>JANYBP010000038.1 GCA_025360745.1 bacterium | reverse complement strand
CAATTCTCACTATGGCCACATGAAGTGCGGTCGGGACGGAGCCCGACCCTCCAAAAGCTCAAAAACCCGCCGTTTCGTCGCCTGGAGAGACGACCTCCGTGTCGTCCGGGCCCGAGGAAGCGGCCATAATGCGAATTGCTGTGACACCCGTGACCTTATTGGACAAGCCCGGGGAATTCCGATAAATTACGGCCTTTCGTCCGCGGCGAATGGCGCGGGCAATGCGAAAGGATGCGCCGATGAGCACGAAGTCTAAGACGCCGCCCCCCCGCAAGGAGGCGACCGCGAAGGATGCCTGGATCACCTATCGTCCCGAAATCAAGGTGTTGGACTGCACCGTGCGCGACGGCGGCCTGATCCATAATCACGATTTCAACGACGCCTTTGTGCGCGCGGTTTACGACACCTGCGCCGCGGCGGGCGTGGACTACATGGAACTGGGTTACAAGGCCTCCAAACGTCTCTTCTCGCGCGGCGAGCACGGTCCCTGGAAGTTCTGCGACGAAGAGGACATGCGGCGCATCTGCGGCGACAACCCCCACCCCAACGTCAAATTGAGCGCCATGGCGGACGCGGAGCGGACCGACTACCGCGAGGATATTTTGCCGCGCGACAAGAGCGTGCTCAGCATGATCCGCGTGGCCACCTACATCCACCAGATCCCGACGGCCGTGGACATGCTCCGCGACGCGCACGACAAGGGTTACGAAACGACCGTCAACCTGATGGCCCTTTCGGCCGTGCGCGAGCACGAACTGGGGCAGGCGCTCGACGCGCTGGCCGCCTCGCCGGTCGACACGATCTACGTGGTGGACAGCTACGGCTCGCTTTACTCCGAACAACTGCACGCGCTGGTGCGCCTCTTCAAGCGCGCGATCGAAGGCACCTCCAAGCAACTCGGCATCCACACCCACAACAACCAGCAACTGGCCTTCGCCAACGTGATCGAGGCCATCATCGAGGGCGTCAACCTGATCGACGCCACGATCTACGGATTCGGCCGCGGCGCGGGCAACTGTCCGATGGAACTGCTGCTCGGTTTCCTGCGCAACCCCAAATTCGATCAGCGGCCGGTCATCGCCTGCATCGAAAAACACTTCCTGCCGCTGGCGCGCGAGGTGGACTGGGGCTACAGCATCCCCTACATGATCACCGGCCAGCTCAATCAACACCCCCGCGAAGCGATGGAACTGCGCGAAAGCGACCGCAAGGAGCAGTTCCTGGCCTTCTACGACAAGATGATGGAGTGACCCGAACCCGCTGCATCCCGAGTCCCTGACAGGCACGCATCATGACTGCCGGCAGCGACATCCTCTTCCTGATCAACGGCCTGGGCATGGGCAACAGCACGCGCTGTCACGCCATCATGCAGGCGCTCGCGCCGCGCGGCCATCGCCTGCACGTCCTGACCTCGGGCAACGGCCTGGCCTATTTCGGCGACAAGCCGGAGGTGGCGTCGCTGACGGCGATGGAGGCCTTCTTCTACTCCAAACGCGACGGCCGCATCAGCGGCTGGCAAACGCTGCTCACGACCCGCCAACTGGTGCGGCTGGCGCGCGAAAAGCGCCGCACGCTGGAGGAGCTGCTGAAAAAAGTCCGGCCGGCGCTGGCGGTGACGGATTCGGAATACGCGGTCGGCCCGCTGCGGCGGCGCGGCGTGCCGATCGTGGCCGTGAACAATGCCGAGGTTGTCGTGTCGGAATACCGGGCCTGGCGCCGTAATCCCGCGGCGGTGCGCGGCCAGTACTGCTGCATCGAATTTCCCGACTATCTGTTCCATCGCAAGGTCTGCGAACTGGTCATCAGCCCCTCGCCGCGTCCGGGTCCGGCGCGGCATCCCAAATTCCGGCGCGTGGGCTTGATTCTGCGCAAGGAAGTGCGCGCGGCGGCGGCGCGCGCCGGCGGCGCATTCGCGGAACCGAACAAGATCCGCAATGTGGTTTTCATGTTAAGCGGATCGATTTTCGCGTCGGCGGTGCCGCTGGAGGACTACGAGATGCCGTTCAAGATCGACGTGGTCGGGCGCGGCGGTGCGAGCACGGAAAATGTCACCTATCACGGACGCCTGATGCACAACCTCGATCTGCTGCTGAAGGCCGATGCGCTGGTCGTCAACGGCGGCTATTCGGCCGTCAGCGAGGCGCTGGCGCTGGGCAAGCCGGCCTTCGTGATCCCGGTGCCCGGCCATGCCGAGCAATATGTCAACGCGCGACTGGTGGCGGAACTGGGGCGCGGCTATCGCACGAGCGAGACCGAGGTCATGGACCTGCTGCTGCGGCTGCACGCCAAACACCGCTGGGAAGGGCTCGCGCCGCAACAGCCGCTGAGCGGGCTGGACGGCGCCACGGAGGCCGCCGACGCCATCGAAGAGGTGCTGCACCGCCGGGGGCCGGCCACGGCGTGAGCGCCAACCTATCGAGCGATTGCGGGCAGGCAGGCGGGCCTTGGAACGGCCTGTTTGTCCGGCTGCCCTTTTTGTTGTTCGCCGCCGCCTTCTTTGCGCTTAACATCAGCCTGCCTTACCGCATCCTGAATTCCGATGTGGCGATTTTCGGGCTGATGGGCGATGACATTCTGCAGTACGGTTATCTGCCGACCTACGCCTACGGCCAATCCTACCTCTTTTCGATCCTGCCCTATGTCTATGCCGCCGTGCGCTGGCTGATGCCGGGATTGTCGAATGTCATGGCGCTCAAGGCCGCCGGCTGTGCGCTGAACCTGGCCGGTCTGTGGCTGCTGTTCGAGGCCTTGCTGCTGGCGCAGCGCCGCAACGGCTGGGGGCGCGGCATCGCGGCGGCGATCTTTTGCCTGCTGCTCGCCAGCTCCAGCAGTTATCTGTTCGATATCCAGGAGCATTCCAGCATCGAGGTCTCGCTTTTCGTGCTCGGCTGGATCGCCTATTTCGCGGCGCGCCTGGATGCCGCGCTGGCGGCGCGCGAGTCCGGGCGCGGTGCGGACTGGTTTCTGTTTGCCGTCGGTCTGGCCCACGCGCTCTATTCGCGCCCGCTCGTGCTGGCCTACGGAATGGTGATGCTGGTTGGACTGCTGGCGGCGGCCTGGCGGCGCGCCCCCGGCAGGTTGTTTCTCAAGCCGCTCTGCTGGCTGCTGGCCGGCGCGCTGCTCGGTTATCTGCCAATGCTGTTGCACAACCTGCTGCGCGCGTCATCCTGGCCTTATGCATTTCATACGCACACGCCGATCGGCCGCTGCGATAAGGTGCATCCCGGATACATCGTCTACTGGACCATGTTCCGCATCATGTTCCATCTGCGCGCGGCATATCCGCTCTACACGGCGCTGATCGCGCTTTGGCTGGCGGTGACCACGGGTGCGGCGCTCTGGGTATTGCGGCGCGTCCGGCAGGGCTGGCTGGGCGTGGTGGACCTGGCGATGCCTCTCGGTTCGCTGTGGATATTCACCTTCATGATCCTGATCCCGAATTTTTCGGTCAACGAGACGCATCGCCGCTACTGCGAGCATCTGGTACTGGCGGCGGTCTGGCTATTCGCGCGTTTTGCCCCGCGGCTGCCGCGCGCCCGCTGGCTGACGCTGGCGCTGGCCGCCGCCGTTTTTACGGCTTCCATCGCCGGCTGGCGCGACCGGTTGCGCTATGAGCGGCATGTTAACGCGACGCTGGCACGGCAACTTCCGGCGCTGGTGGCCGAACTGCAAAGCTACCGGGCGCCGATTCTGGCCGACTTCTGGGATGCCTACCAGTTGCGCTTCGTGTCCGGCGGAACCCTGCCGATCGACGCCTATCCATGGGACTTTGTCCGCACCTTCAACGCCATCCCGCGCTCCGAAATGCGGCGGCGCTGCCTGTGGCTGGTGCGCGAAAATTTTCTGCCTTTCCTGAAACTTCGCATCAAGAATTCGGAACGGCCGGAGGCATGGATCGGACGTCCGGCCTATGCTGTACGCGCGCCGCTGCTGTTGCGACAGTTCGAATATTGGGAGCAAAATTCTCCGGCGACGCCCGCGGAGTGGGCCGGATGGGAGGCGTCCGACCGGCTGAATTTGCTGTTGATTGACGGTGACCCGCGGGATGCGGTGCGCCGGATGCAAACCTTCTACCCGCGCTACTTCACCACAGCCAATCCACCCAGACCATGATGTTACGGTCGGCGCTTCACGGCGTAGCGCCCGCCGGCCGCGGCGGACGAACCTCCGCAAAACGGCCCGAGGCCTTCAACTGTTCGACGACCGGCAACAGGGCATCCGCCACATAGCGGGCCTTGATCGTCTCGCCCGCCAGCGAGAGGTGGCAGAAATCCACAAACATCGAGGGCTTCAGCGCGTCGTCCGGCATGTTCACCGAGATCAACCCCTCCCGACCGGCCAGCGCATTCACCAAATCGCGGCTTTTCTGAAAAGCGACGGCCATGGCATCATAGTAGCGACCGTACCCGCTGCGGCGTACGGTCTCCGCCGGCGCCCAGACGGGCGGGAATAATACCGGCACGGCGCCGTCATGTTTGACCGTGCGCACCAGAAGCTCCAGATTGCGCTCAAATCCCTCCGGCCGTTGGGTCTGCGCATTCGAAAGACA
>JANYBP010000036.1 GCA_025360745.1 bacterium | reverse complement strand
GCCAAGTCTTTCGCCCTACGCCCACGCGGCGACGGAGGCCCGTCGCCCTCCAAGGAACGTCATCGAGACTTGCTAGAGGATGCTTCTGGAGGGCGGCAGGCCTCTGCCGCCGCGTGGGCGCAAGGCGAAATGCTTATGGATGGAATGTCGGAACGACGTTAGGCGAGGATCAGGGTCATAACACATGCCTTGACGCGAACGTACTGTTCACCGTTTCATTACTTGCCGCTCAAAAATGTAAATCCCTGTCCGTGCCGGCGCGGACTTTTTTCAGATACGCTTCGAATTCGCGTTTTTGGGCGGGGTCGGTGATGGCTTCGGCCTCGCGGGCGACGATCGCTTCGCCGGCGGCGCGGGTGGCGGGCGTGGCGTAGTCGCTCAGGTACTCCTGCAGCGTCAGCAGCGCGTTGGGTGTGCAGAAGCGCTTGATGAAGCCCGGAATGGCGAACTCCATGAAGTGTTCGCCCGTGCGGCCCAGGCGGTAGCAGGCGGTGCAAAAGCTGGGGATGTAACCATCGGCGATCAATTCGCCGATGACCTCGTCCAGCGGGCGCAGGTCGCCCAGTTCGAACTGCTCGCGTTCCTGGTACTGCCGCTTTTTGTCGGTGATTTCGGTGTAGCCGCCGATTTCGACCCGGCTGCCGGCGTCGATCTGCGAGACTCCAAACGACATCACGGTCCGGCGCACCTCGGGCGTTTCGCGGGCGGTGCAGATCAGTCCGGTGTAAGGCACGGCGAGGCGCAGGATCGCCACGATTTTCTTGAAAGCGTCGTCGTCCACGCGCCGGGTGTCGTCGAAACTGGCGTTTTGCGCGGGGCGCAGGCGCGGAAAACTGATCGTATGCGGGCCGACGCCGTGGCGGCGCTGCAGATAGAGGGCGTGGGCGACCAGACCCAGCACTTCGAAGCGCCAGTCGTAGAGGCCGAAGAGGGCGCCGATCCCCATGTCGTCTATGCCGCCCTCGAAGGCGCGGCTCAAGCCGTCCAATCGCCACATGAAGTCGCCCTTGGCCGTTCCGGAGGGATGCATGCGGCGGTAGGTTTCCTCGTGGTAGGTTTCCTGGAATACTTGGTAAGTGCCGATGCCTGAAGCCTTGACGATGCGGTAGTCGGCGACGCTGAGCGGGGCGGCGTTGATATTGACGCGGCGGATTTCGCCGCGCCCCTTTTTAACCGCATAGACCTGGCGCACAGTGTCGGCGATGAAGTTGGCGTTGTAGTCCGGATGCTCTCCGAAAACCAGTATCAGCCGCTTGTGCCCCTGATCTATCAGCCGGGCGATCTGCGCGCGGATTTCGCCGGGCGTCAGCGTGCGCCGCAGGGCCTGCGTATTGTCGCTGCGGAAGGCGCAGTAGGCGCAGTTGTTGATGCATTTGTTGCCGATGTAGACCGGGGCGAAGAGCACGATGCGGTTGCCGTAGACGTTGCGTTTGAGCTGGCGCGCCGCCTCGAAGATTTCCTCCGTCAGCGCCGGACCGGCGGCCAGCAGCGCGGCGGTTTCCTCGACCGTAAGCGCTTGCTTGGCCAGCGATTTGGCGACAATTTCGCGTACGCGGGCGGGGCTTTCGCGCGTTTCGTCCAGCACCCGGCGCAAGTCGGCGTCGCGGACAAAGTTTTCGGCTCCCTTGGAAATCTCGTGTTTCATGAGGCGGGCATTCTACGCTCTTTTCGGCCGCCTGAAAAGCGGGCCGCCACGCTTTTCCAGCGATTCGCAATTATGGCCTCTCGAATACGGACGGCACGGAGGTCGTCCCTCCAAAACTTGGGAATACGGGTGTTTTCATGGATGGAGGGACGACCTCCGTGTCGTCCAGGTCTGAAGAAGCGGCCAAAATGAGAATTGCCGTTCGCTTTCTGAAAACCGTCAAACGGCCGCGCCGTCGCCGGGACGGGGCAGGCCCCAGCTTACGGTGACGGAACCCCCCGGCGGGCCGCCAAACGGCGGGCGCCGTTTTTTTGGCGGGCGTTTTTTAGCTTGCTTTTAGCATGGGGTTGGCAGATAATCGATCTTCATGGTGGTTGTATCCGGTTCAAGATTTTGCATGGCGATCGAACCGCGGGCCGCGGCGCTCGATGGAGGGCTGAGAATGGAAAAATTCTTATTTAGCGTTGCGGTTGTTGCGGCAGCTGCGTTGGGGTGTGCGGTGGCGGCGGAAAGCCCGGCGCCGGCTGTCTCATCGTCTTCGGCCGGGGAAACGGTTGTGCAGTCGCCGGCCAAGTCCAGGAAACTTCCCCCGTACCACGACCAGATGGGGATTCCCACGGTTACGCCCGTACGACAGCGTACCGCTGGCGCGGAGTGGTCGATCGGTGACGAGACGAACGCCTCAATGTTGGCTGCTTCGCCGCTGCCGAACGACCTTTCGGCGGTGCGGACGCTTCATGAGCAGATTCGCGAGACGCTGTTGGTTATGGTCCGCCGACAGGTAGACATGCAGGTGGATGGTTCCGACCAGCTTAAAAACGCACGGGAATACCGTTCAAAACTGCGCACCGAGGATCCGGACCTTCTGAAACTACAGCAGAAATTGGTGACTCTCGATAACGAACGAGAAGATGTGTTCCGGCAGATTGAAGAACGCTTCAAACAAGATGCCCAATACCAGAAGCTTTCCCAGCAACGAGTTAACGGTCTTCAGAAACTGCGGGACATGGGCGATTTGATCAGTGCCTTGCGAGAGAAAATGTTGCGTCTGGAGCAGCGGCAGGCGGAATTGGAGCGGCAGTCCGACTTGACGGCAACGAACCAGAATCAGAGCGCAACCCCCGCGATCATAACCAGGCAGTAACCACGCAGAGCCGGAAGCCGTAAACCAGTGAACAGCGAAGATTAAAAAAAGTCAGAGGATAGAGGTTTAATGCGGATTCATTCTGTTGTTCACTGTTCACTGACTACCGATTGAGGATCTAAACATGATCAAACGGATGACAAGTTGGCTGGGGGTTGCATGGGCGATGGTCGTCATAAGCGGAGTGGTGGAAGCGGCTCCGTTTGCCCGGAAGATACCGTTTGTTCAGCCCGACGGCACGTCAATCGTGCTTTGGGGGCAGGGCGATGAATTCCGCGCCATCTTTGAAACCTTGGACGGTTATTCGGTTGTTTTTGACAAGACTGCCCGCGCTTATCGCTACGCCCGGCTCTCGTCCGACGGCCGCGCTTTGGAGTCCACGGGCGTCTTGGTGGGCAAGGGCGACCCGCTGGCGCTGGGACTTGCGAAGCACCTTCGCGACGATGCGCAAACCGTTCTGAAGCTGGCTCGATCCAGGCAGGCAACATGGGAAAAGGGCATGAATGTTGCCAAGCGCTGGAGCGATCTCAAAGCAGCGCGTCGCGCTCAGGATGCCGCCCTGAAATCCGGCGGCGTCACGATGGCGCCGCCAGGTTCGACGACCGTCGGGAACAAACTTGGTTTGACTCTGCTGATTGACTTCGAAGATGACCAAGCGACGGTGCCGCAGGCATCGATAGATGGCTTTTGTAATGGCGACAATTACACTGGCTACGGGAACAACGGATCGGTCAAGAAGTATTTTCAAGACAATTCCGGCGGGATGTTGATCTATTCAAATGTTGTGACGGTCTACATTCGCATCCCCAATTCACTGCATCCCAAAGCTTGGTACAACGACACATCGAAGGATGCGGGCGAGCAGGCCAACTACCTCATTCGAGACGCAATTGAGATCATGAAGGCGATGACCAATTACAACTCGGCGATTCTTCCGACTTTCAATAACCTGACGGTGGACGGTGGCAACAATGTGGTGGCGTTCAACGTGTTCTACGCGGGCGACAACGGCGGCTCGTGGGCCATGGGCTTGTGGCCGCATTCATGGTCGCTTGTCGTGGTCGGGGCGCAGTCACTGTCGCCCGGTGGCAAGCAGTTGGACAAGTATCAGGTTACGAACATCGGCAGTTCGCTTGAACTGGGAACGTTTTGTCACGAAAACGGACACATGCTTTGCGATTATCCGGATCTCTACGACTACGACTACGATTCGGTGGGCGGCGCCGGCATGTTCTGTCTCATGGGCTACGGCGGTGATGGCGGCAATCCTGTTCAAATTTGCGCCTACTTGAAGCGGGCATCGGGCTGGGCTCCGGCGACGGTGGAACTGGATGCGTCGTCCGTCTTGACCGCGTCCGTTTCTTCCTCCGGAACGAATTTCAATCGTTTCTACCGCTTTCAGAAACCGGGGGTAGCCACGGAGTACTACCTGATGGAAAACCGTCAGATCGCCGGACGCGATGCCAATCTTCCGGGCGGGGGAGTGGCCGTCTGGCACATTGACGAACTCGGCGACCGCGATAACCAGTCGCTGGTCCCCAATTCGTTGCACCAGAACTACGAAGTTACCCTGGTTCAGGCGGACAACCGCTGGCATTTCGAGAATTACCAGAACTCGGGAGACGCGAACGACCTCTACTACAGCGGAAACAGCGCCGCTGGTTACGTCAACCGAATCGGTTCCAACACGGCGCCAAATTCCAGTTGGTGGGACGGTTCCAATTCCAAGCTCTCGATGCAGGATTTCAGCGTGAAGGGCGCGACGATGACTTTCAATGTGGCCTCCGCCCTTGCGATGGAGGTGACGCCGTCCGGGGGCATAAGGTTCCAAGGTCCTTCAGGCGGTCCTTTCGTGCCATCGAATGCCGTGTTTACAATCGCAAACACGGCAACGAGCGCGATCGCCTGGCGTGCGACCTGCGATCAAACGTGGTTAAATCTTTCCGTCACCAGTGGCGTGGCGAGCGCTGGCGCATCCAACCTGGTCGTTGTAGCGCCAAATACCGGAGCTAATGCGTTGCCGTTAGGATTCTATCCCGCAACATTGACATTCTCGGACATCACGCACACCACCGCGGTGACTCGTGCGGTCTATTTACAGGTCGGGAGTGGCTACACGCTCTGTTCGGCGCCCTACGCCTGGACCGATCCGGCCGGCACAACCGCGCTGTCGTTCACGGGCGGCGTGAGTTCCGCCATTGCCCTGCCCTTTAACTTCTCGTTCTACGGCCAAATTTACAGCAATTTCCATGTGACTTCGCACGGACTGCTCGGCTTTGGCAATCCTTCCGCCCTGGGAACCGACACCCCTCTGCCGCTCGGCATGGCGAACCAGCCCTATGCCATCCTGGCGCCGTTGTGGAGCGATCTGGATGCCACTTTAACTCCTGGGAACGTGACTTGGGGCGTCGCTGGGAACACGCCGAACCGTCAGTTGATCGTACGCTGGACCAATGCCAGGTCGAGTTCGGACCCGACCGCTACGAACACCTTCCAAGTCGTGATTCCCGAGACGGCAACGTTGATGGACAACGATATTTTCTTTCAATATCAAAATGTGGCGCAGGACAACATAGCGGTCGGCGGCGGACGGACCGCCACCATTGGCATCCAAGACGAGGCTGGCCAGGGCGCGACGGAATATTCGTCAGGCGGCGCCAGTCTGCTTGCCGACGGGATGGGTATGCGCTTCACCATGCAGCCGCCGGCCGACGCCAATCCGCCCATACCAACCGTGCGTTTTCTGGCCGAAAACGGTTCCGATCTGACTTTTGAGGTTCGCTTTAACGAAATCGTCGCCGGCACTTTGACCCCCGCCAATTTCAATGTCGGAGGTACACTGTCCAATGTCGCCACGGTGACGGCCATGTCGGGTAACGGGGTGTATGGGTTGCGTTACCTCGTGACCGTCAGTGTTGGTGCAGGTGGCGATTACGGTAGCGTCTCGCTGGCCGTGCGCGCCGGGGCGATCGCGGATTTGAAAGGCAACCCGAACATGGCTTCGGCCCCCTGCTTCCATGTGCGTCCATTCCGCGATGTTGTGTTCCGTGACAACATGGAATTCGGGGCGTTCAATTGGACAGCCTCGGGAAGCAATATTGTCGGCCAATACGTTTCGGATGTCTGGCGCTGGGGCGTTCCCTCCAACGGACCGTCTGCCGCGTACAGTCCAACCCGCTGCTGGGGTACCGGCATGACGGGAAGTTGTCCGAACAATGCGTGGACGACCCTGCAAACGCCCGCAATCCCCGTCGGCGCCAATCCGGCGCTTAGGTACGCCGTCTGGTACGATTTCACAAGCGGAGGCGGTTATGTGGAGGTGTCCGACGGTTCCTCGTGGATTAATGTCACGCCGAATGCCGGCGGCGTTTACATTGGTAATTCGGGCGGATGGCAAGTCGAGACAGTGACGCTGGACCCGGCGCAGTTCGGAAACCGCAATCTTCGCGCACGGTTCCGCGTAGTGACGGGCACGGCGACGCAGCCGGGTATGTTTATTGACGACGTCAGTTTGTCGGCTTGCCAGCCTTCCGGGGTGTGGGTGACGGATTTTTCGCCTGCCATGGGAGCAGCTCCGAGCAGCAATTGGTTGACTTTCACGGCATACAACTCCAGCACCGCGACGCTGGCAGGCGTGAGCGCCGCGATTTCGAGTTCTGACGCGGGTGTGTCATCCACGGGTAGCGTGTCGTACGGGCTGATGAATCCAGGGGATATTGTGACCGGCGCGGTCCCGGTGAAGGTGGCGCTGAAGGCGCCCGGCAATTTCCGGGTGCCGGTAGTAACGCTTTTCCATTCCGCCACTTCGACGGTTGGCGCGGTGGGCGTGCAGTCCCTGGCGTTCTACGTCACGAATGTGACGGCGGCCGCAGTCACGAACGTGCTGTGGGTTAGGCTGTCGAATGGATCGAGCGGTGTTACCGATTGGCTCGGACGCTATTTGATGGGCGACGACGGCCCAGCATCGTGTTTCTTTCAAGTGCTCGCGACCGGAAACAATGGTCTCAGAGATCCGCCCAGGCAGGGAGGGAAGGCCGGCGGCGATGACCAACTCTTGTACGAGCACGACGGCCCAAGAAGTTACGGTCTTTTTGGTGTCGGTGGCGTTCCGGCTAACATGGGGCAGTTCGTAAAGGCATTCGGATGTTCCGGTTTATCCGGCAGCAGTGTCTACGTCCGGGCCTGGGATGCGCCGTCGGCAGATGCAGCCGTGGTTTACGGCGACTCCGCTCCGATGGCGATCGGCAGCGCGGCGGTTCAGACCAACAAGTATGTGGCTTGGAGCCTTACCAATATCCTGAATTACGCGCGCGACTCGAACGGAGACGGCGTTCCCGACGGCTGGAGTGTGCTGACGGGGCGCGATCCGCGCGCGCCAGCGGACGCGTTGCCGCCGGCCTGGAGCCAGCAGAATTCCGTTTCGACGGGTACGGGCGTGGATCCCAACCGGGTGGTGGCGCGCAGTAACTGGGTCTATGTGGCCGAAGGGTCGGACTTCAACGCCAACATCGGGCAGATTGACATCTGGACACGCGATCTTTCCACCCATGTCGGAACTTTTGGCGCAAAGGGCGGCGGAACCAGCCAGTTCTACCGGCCGCGCGGTCTGGCGATCTCCGGGAACCGCCTGGCGGTTGCCGATACCGAGAACGACCGCGTGGTGGCGCTATCGGTGAACCCGCTCAATGGCGCGCTGACCTGGTTGTTCTCGTTCGGCACAAACAACCTCTGGAGGCCCCAAGGCGTGGGGATGGATCAGGCGGGTAATTTCTATGTCGCCGATACCAAGAATGACCGCGTGCTGGTATTCGAGCCGACGACAGGTGCGTTCGTCCGCGTTTTCGCCACCTCGCTGCAGATTCCCGCCGGCCTTTGCGTTGACAACGCCGGGCGCGTTTACGTGGCCAATAGCGGTAACGGTATCGGCGGCAATAACGTCCAGGTCTTCGACAGCGCCGGATCGAGCCTGTTTACGATCGGAGGCACAGGGACGAACGACGGCTATTTCAGCAAGCCGACGGACGTGCAGGTCGGCGTCGGCGGCCGTATATACGTAATGGACCAAAACAACGCACGGGTGCAGATGTTCGACAGCAACGGTGTATGGATCGCAACCTATAAGTCGCCGATCTCGCTGTCGCTTCCCAATGGCCTGTGGCCTTCGCCTGAAGACGGCAGCCTGTACGTCGCAGACACGCGCCATCAGCAGGTGTTGCGTATAAAACCGGTGATCGATCTGGACGGCGACGGCATGGACGATGTCTGGGAAGACTTGCACGGCTTGAACAGCAACGATCCCTCCGACGCCCTGCTCGATCCCGACGGGGACGGGGTGACCAACCTCGGCGAGTATCGGGTGGGGACCGATCCGCACAAGTTCGACACCAACGGCAACGGCGCCAGCGATTTGTGGGACATGCTGCACGGGATCGACCCCGCCGGCTCCGCCGCGCCGCTCGGAAATCCTCCGCCGCATCTCGTGGCTTTGACCTGCGATATTACGGGACGTCCGGTGGTGTTTGGCGAGACGGTGCATCTCACCGCCACCTACGACAAGCCCATGACCAACGCGCCACTGCCGAGTCTGGGCTTGAACGGCGGCGTAACGCTCACCGCGCCCATGGCCAAGACGGCGGCCAATGTCTTTGTGTTGGCCTATGCCGTGCAACCGGCCGATCTTGGCGTGGTCAACGCTTCGGTCAGCGGAGCGCAGGATACGACCGGACAACCGTCTGACCTGGCGATCTACGTGACCAACGGCGTCTTTACGGTGGCCTCGGATATAATCCTGATTTCCGCCGCGACGCAGGCGCCGAATGTCATCAACTGGAACGCGATTTCCTCCTTTGTCTATCAGGTCCAGGCCGCGCCGCTCCTGCCCTCCACCAACTGGCTCGGTGTGGCCACCGTGACATCGGCGGTCAACGGCGTGCTGGCCGCCCCCGTGGCGGGTCCGGCGACCAACAGCCCGATCTTCTACCGCGTGTGGAGACATTTGCCATGAGCTGGTCGCACACGGTGGACAGGGGTCAGGGTTCAGGTGCGTCGCCAGCCAACCGGACGGGTGTAGCCGCCGCGCTGCGCGCGGTGTCGTGCCCGTCATGCGCCGGTATCGGAGACTGGTTAATGACAGGCACTGCCACCTGCCGCAGGCAGGCGGATACACAGATCAACGCTAACCGGACACCGAACTCCATGCTGGGTGCGCTTGTGCCGCTGATCTTCACCCTGAGCCTTTGCGTTTCAGTCACCGGCTGCGGCCGGCGCTCCGCCCCGGTCCCCGTTGCCCCCAAAGCAACGCCGCAAACCGCCGTGGCGCCGTCCCAGGCCCCCGCGCCAGTTGTCACGAACACCATCGTTCCGCCCGCCGCCCTCGCTCTTCCCCCTTCCACCTTCCGCCTCCCACCTCCCACCTCCCACCTTCCACCTTCCACCTCCCACCTTCCACCTGCCTCCCCCGCCCGGCAGGTCGCCACGCTGGTGCGGACAGCCGACGACGCGGTGCGTGCCACGCCCGCGGGTTCGCAAGCCTGGGCCAATGTGATACAAATGCGCGCGGCCTACAGCGATCGTCTGAAGCAGGACGCCCAGTACCGCGAATTGACGGCAAGACTGGCGCGGATCGAGGAGATCGCGGCCACAAACGCTCCCGGCGATGCCGGGGAAGTCGGCACGGCCATGGCGCAACGGGAACGGGCATTGGTGCGGGACGTGCCGGAAGCGGCGCGGGCGCGGGCCGCGGTGGAGCGGGCCGAGAGCGCTTACGGCGCGCTGGTTCAGGCCGATGCGCGGTATGTCGAGAGTGTTAAGTTGATCAAGACAATGGGAACTAACGAGGCGCAAGAGAAAGCCCCGTAGACAAGATTTTTAGAAAGGAACCCGACCATGAATATGCGTATCCTCCAGAAAATTCCCGCAGGTGTGCAATCGGTGCGGAGATGGGCATCCGTGCTGGCCTTGGCCGCCGCGGGAACGCTGTCGGTCGCCAACGGCGCGGACATCACCAATACGTTGGTTAATGTGGGACCTGGCACTGTTGCATTTACCAACGGTTTGACGACGCTAGTATCCCTGCAGGGCTCGAACGAGTATAAATTGATCACGGCTATCCCATCGGCCAATTACATGTTCACGGGCTGGTCAGGTCCAGCGGCGCCGTACATTGACGAGCCAGGACCAGCAGGAACAAACGCGTGGCTGACGTTTTTGTTGCCGAACGCCGTGGGTATAGCCACCTTTGTCCAAAGCACGAAACTAACGGTGCTCACAGTCCCGCCGTTGGGGTACGTATCGGTCAACGGCGAATCCTTCTTAGATGGCGCCCAAACCGTACTGCCCAGGGCATCGACCAATGTTGTTTCCGCGTTCTTAACGCGTGTCATAGGCGGAGTGACATACGACTTCGATCACTGGGAAAAACAGAATATCAATCTTGATTTCGGCGCCACAGCCAACCCTAATTCGATTTCGTTCTCGTCGTCTGCTGCGACACTTACCGCTGTCTATCTGCCGCATGTAGACACCGTGCAGTTGACGCTGAAAAGTCAGGCGGGTGGTACGGCCAGTCTGCTCTACGGAACCAACACCTATACGGCGCCCCCGGACAAGATCGTGCTGGTATCCAAGGGCAGCACTGTCTCGCTTTCCGCCGCGGCGGGCGCGGGCTTTTTCTTTACCGGATGGGATGACGGAACGGATGGAAACTGGCTGGTCCTCCCGGGCTTCAATGCCTTCGTCTCGGCGCCGCAGAATGTGACCGTGGCGGCCGGCAGTACCTTCCGTGCGACATACCGGCCCGGCTACACGGTAACCCATCATGAACCAAACGGCCCGGGAACGGCGGATCTTTTCCCCGCCCAACTTGTCACCAACGGCGTTTCGGCGACGGTTCAGGTGCCGACGCTGACCGTGCCCGCGGGGGCGTCGCGCTATATCTGCGTCGGCTACACGAATTTCACTCCCACTTCCGGCTTCCCGGCGCCGGCCGCGAATGTGACCTCATTCGTGATTGCCAACCCGACCAACAACTATCAGGTCCGCTGGCGCTGGGGTACGGAATACCGCATCAATATTTCCGGTGCTGTCGGCGGCACGGTCTCCTTCAATGGAACGGATGCCCAGGGTAATAGTGTAGGTGGTTCGTTGACCGTGGGAATGACCACCAATGTCTGGGTGGGATCCGGTTCCACGCTCAACCTAACCGCAAGTCCCAGCGCTGGTTACTCCTTCGCGAGATGGACGCGCGGAGTCTCGGTGTTCTTCACAGCGTCGTTGTCCGACATCATCGCGGGTTTCGCGTCCTACATTCCGACGTTTGTCCTGCAGAATCCAGAATCCGATTGGTACAACAAGTTTGGTCTTTCTCCCACGGGGCCTGGCGATGCCGGCCCCGATGGCGATCCCGACGGCGATGGCCTTTCGACCCGCACCGAGTATCTGATTTACCTGTCGCTGACCAATTTCCCGGCCCGCGCCGCGAAGATCAGTCCCATCAAATGCGACAGCGATGGCGACGGCATTGACGATGAGTACGAATACAATCACATCATCGACACCAATAACGTTGGCTCGAGCGGAAACCAAAAAAATGCCTTGGCCATGACTTCGCCAGGCGGCGACTTTGGTCCTACCGGCAATCCTGACGGCGACTTTCACTGGGACACGACGCTGGGCTATCTGACCACCCAGCCGTTGTCGAACATGGAAGAATACACCGGACCAGACGCCTGCAAACCGTTCGTTTTTGTCAGCGTACCGCCCGGTGGCGTCGTCGCCGATGCGCGACTGAGCGCGGGTTATGTTTACCGGGAGGATTGGGGAATTCTCGATGCCACCCCCTCGGGCGGACTCTGGACCAACACGCTCGCGGTGACGGTAATCAGGATGGCGCCGGATTTGACCGATACGGCCGACTCCAGTTTCTCCGACACCAGTTTCACTGGCGACGACAAGATGGACGACGGGTTCAAGTGGTCTTGGGACCTATGGCAGTCGAACCATGTTGGACAAACGATCGTCAATACCAACATCTGGATTCTGATCACAAATACCGTGCCTCCATGGGCGACTTCGCGTATTTTCAAGCCATCAGGGTCGTTTGTCGAACCGGCCGGCGGCGCTCCCAGTTACGATGTCTGGTACAACCCCGTGCTGAAGGGTGGCGTGCCCGCCGGCGCGCGTCGTTCGGGTTGGGTGACTGTCATGGACAAATACCAGGCATCCACCATCGTTACCAGCAATGCGTTCCCAGTGGTGCGGCAGAATCCGCCCCCAGGCAATCCGCCCTGGTGCGTGAACCCATTCCTGTGGGACACTGATGGGGACGGACTCCCCGACGGGTGGGAATTGACGTTCGGGTATGACCCGTGGACGGCCCACTCGCTGGGTATCAAAGGCACCGATGACGGCCACGACAACCCGAGCGGCAAGTGGTACGCCTATGATGGCGGCGCGGCCTGGAACGCGCCCGGAGCCAAGCGCCACAATCAGGTCTATCTGGCGTATGGTTACGATCCTCGCACAGGCTATGGCTACTCCAACCCGCTGAGGACGTTTCCTGGCGCCACAACCACAGCGCAATTCATCAACTTGGAGGCGATTCGCGGCGACGGCGCCGGGCCTTTCTTCCCAGGGGTCTACACGGACGATCACCCCGTCAGTCCGTACGCCTATGACAGCGATGGCGACGGAATTTGGGACGGCTGGGAGTTCTACGTTGGTCTGGATCCAGCAGACCCCTCGGATGGTGCGCTAAATATCGACGCCGATGGGCTTTCCGCCTATCAGGAATTTCAAAGCTACAACACCTCCACAAACGTGGAGGCCGGACGAACCTATGTGGACGGATGGCGTAACAAGCTGATGCCGACTGACCCGAACGACGGCGACACCGATTTTGACCAGCTCAGCGACGGTGGCGAGAAGGTTGCCTTTAACTACACCTCGAACGGCCTTGCGCAAATCGAGATCGATACGAACACCATGGAGATAGTGGCTCTGTCATTCGAAGGCGCGGGACTGAATCCGACATCGGCCGATACCGATGGCGACCATCTTCCTGATGCGTGGGAAAGCAAATACGCCGGGCGGTTCGGCGCCACGACCATTCCGATTACGACCACGAACGTCGTTACGACCACCAATACGAGCGGCGCCACCATTATCGTCACGAACATCGCATCGGCGGTGGGGACAACGAATGCCTGGTCCGGCGGCATGAACGGGACTACGGTTGACGACAAGGCGGATTACGATGGAGACGGTCTGGTCAACTACCAGGAGTACCTGTGCGGCGCCGTTTACAACTGGCAGTTCAAATATAACAATAAAAATACCGCGTGGGTCGACGGCAAGGGGCTCTATGGTTACGAGCCTTACGACTTCTTCGATCCGACCATGTCTGGCAACCAATGGTATAATGGCCCCGGCGGCCGCGAGCCGCGTACGTGGGATCCGCACTACCGGATTGGGCCGATCAGCCATCGCATTCCGTGGTGTTTCATAACCGGCGCCCAGGTGGCGGTGCTCGCCGCGCCACCGAGGATCGGGCTTTGGTTCTCCAGCAGCGATCCCTCGAAGATTGACACTGACCAGGACGGGATGGATGACTACTGGGAAGTTTTCCACGGACTCAATCCGTTGTTCGGAACCCTCGACATCGTCAATGGAAAACTGTACGGACAGGACGTTCCGGTTCCGTCGCTTCCGATTCACGGTGTGTGGATGTCTTCGGTCAACATCTTGCGTTACCCGTGGATCGCCGGGCATCAGTCAATGGATCCCGACCAGGACGGCTTGAACAACATCGAGGAATCCATTCAGAAGGACGTTCCTTCGGATGAGCCCCAGTACTCCCATACGGATCCGAGCCCGTTGTGGATGACCGACTTCAGCAGTCCGGATTCATGGGCCAATCTCTACTATTGGACCGGGAATCGCTTCGCCGCCGGCATGGTCGAATGGTACTGGGATCCGTTGACGCTGGCGGACCCGATAAATTTCCCCGCGCCCTCGTATTTTTTCTCCTTCGAAGCGAACGAAGGGTTCGACACAGACAACGACAACATCGGCGACAAGGCGGAAATCAGAGGCGATACGACCGTCACCACCGGTGTGACCGATCCGCTCAACGGCCAGTCGCCGATCAAACGCCGGGCGCTGTACCTTAACGGCAACGCGGCGGCGCGTACGCGCGATCCGCATTTTGTGACTCAAACCGAATTCCGGGATTTCACCGTTGAAGCCTGGGCGCGTCCTGAAAATCCGAAAGCGGGGCATGGCCAGGTGATCGTGGATCGATCCTTCTTAATGCCGCAGGGAAGTTTTCTCGGGGGGCCCGGACTGCGTCACAATTTCCAACTCGGCATCGACGCGCAAGGGTTGCCCTACGCGACGTACGACAATGCCGAGGGATCGCCGATCACCGCGAGTCCGGTGGCATCGGCATCGTCCGTCATGCGCGCCAACGAATGGGCGCATCTGGCCTGCACGTTTGACGGACATTACGATTCGCGGAGCAACTGGGTTGGGGCGCTCCAGCTCTACAAGGACGGCAACCTGGTTGCGAACACGCCGTCTTCGCTGATTCCGGCGAACGGGTGGGGCGAGTCATATAATACGATTCCCCCGTTTGTGTGGTTACGGTTTAATGCGCCCATCGTGGTCGGCGCATCCGATAATAATCCGAACGGCTGGGTGGACGGCACCGGGATTCTGGTGCCTCCATATGGTCCGAGCTCCCCGCACTCGCAACCGGCGCTGGCTAATTTCTTCCAGGGGTGGTTGGATTGCATTTCCCTTTGGGACGGCGCGCGTTCGCAGGACCAGATCCGGACAGACAAGGCGACACGCATGACCCGGAGTCAGGTTGCTCAGGCTGCCACCCTGCCCTCGGCGACGGTTCTGAAGGCTTACTACACATTCAATAACCGTCCCGACCCGGATCACAGTCCGGTATCCCCGGCCGGTTTCCAGGTGCTCAACGAGTACCCTGCCAGTTATCTGAACGTGCCGTGGTGGACCCTGGCGGCCAATCGGTCGCTGGTTTACGATGACTATCGCTATGTGCCATGGCTGGAGAACATGGTGGCGCATATTCCGCTGGTTCCGTCGCGGGACGGAATCGGAGTGGCCACGAATGGAGTTTTCCGCAACACGGCCAATCCGTACGGATTGTGGTACAGGCATAACTCCACCGGTTTCCGTGAGGGGCATCCGCAACGGGGCAGCGGGGCGGCGTCCACCGATAGCATCTGGGCACTAAAGAGTAATCCCACGGTGCCGGATTTGCTGCCCCTGCGGTGGGCCGTCACCGACGAGGATGTTCCAATGTGGGACGGCGGCGGCACTCCTGCCACAGATCCCTACGATTCCGACAAGGACGGTCTGCCGGATGCCTGGGAAGAAATGTTCGGCCTCGACCCGCTCGATCCGAACGGCGTCAACGGCACCTATGGGGATCCGGATGCGGACGGGATGAACAACTGGGCTGAATTCGAGGCTGGGACCAGCCCTGTGAACTGGGACTCGGTCGGAACAGGCGCGCCGGACTTCTTCAGCTGGGCCGCCACGAACACATACCCGATCATCTATGGCGAGCGTTTCACCGACCACGATTTCATGGAGGACTCGTGGGAGTTGGCGCACTACGTTCATGACAAACTCGATCCCCGGCGCTACGACGCCCATATGGACGCCGACATAGATGGCTGGTCCAACTATTCGGAGTTCAGAGCCGGGACCGATCCGACCGCCCCGAACTCACACCCAGTGCCGAATGTCACTGGTACCGCTACTTACAATGGATTCAAGACGGGGGGCCAACTCGTGGTCCACGCCTACCAGAATCCGGACATGGAAGGCAACCCCTTCGTAGGCGTTGGCGTCGGACTAGGGCGCAACAATTGGACTTTTTCGCTTAACGCCAACGCCATTGTCTTTGTCAATGGCGAGGCGTTGGGAGCCTTTCCAATTAACGTGGGCAACCTCAACAACGGTAATATAGAGCCCGGAACGTTTTCGATAACGCCGACACCGGCTCCAAACCCGCCTTGGTGGGTGACAGACGACGGGAATGGTCATTTGGTGGCGAATGGCGCTTTTTTTGGAAATGGTATCGTCGGTACGATTAATTATGTGACCGGCGCCTGGCGGATGCAATGGATGGGGTACTTCGTAGCTGCCCCTGGCACTACGCTTTCGGCCTCATACATGTACCGCCCGTCTATTGGCATGAAGGAAGGCCCTGTCTATCTGCACGCCTTCATAGATCTCAACGGTAATGGCAGGTTCGACACGGGTGAGCCTGCCGGCATCGGGCTCGGCCAGCCGTTCGACCTTACCTGGACCGATCTTACCGGCATCGAAATCGCGATGACCGACAACGCCCTTGGTTACAGCCGCTTTAGTTGGGCGGTTCCAGCCTCGATATTGCCCAGCCGCGTGCAGATTTCGTCCACGGCGCTGGGAGCGGCCAGCCCTCTGACCCGTTTTATAAGTCCGGCGCGCAGTTTCATGAATGAACAGGACTTTATCCAGCTCGGATACATCAATGGACTGCCACCTGGAAGTTATACATGGACTCTTTTCCAGCAGTCGCTGGCCGGGCAGTTTACGACGATGACTAACGGCGTATTTGCCTTCGCATACGGTGCTATCGCTGCTCCGGCACTGGGGGCTCCCATCGGGGGTGAGGAACGACTCTATACACGTACCACCTTCAAGTTCGCCGCCGATGGCGACAGCACCACCGTGCGCGTGCGGCTGCGCATCTATAGCGGGACAACCACGGGCGGGCCCTTGGTTTATGACTCAACAGAGCGTTTGCCGTATCAGCGTCAGGATGGATACCGCTACTTACTGGCGCAGAATTTATATTTCGGTGGTCCTGGTTTTGGCAATGGACCATACACATGGACGTTGGAAGGGCTGAACGGTTCAGGAATAACCGCTCTATCGGCCGGGGGCACGTTTATCGTCAATATCCCGTCCGTACCCCAGACAATTATAAATCCATTGGGACCCTTCATGTTTGCCGGAGCGCTCAATTACTACGGCAGGGTGACGGGGAGCGGCAATTTCGTGGTGGAAGCCTCGCTTAGTCCTGCATTCGCCGGTCAGCCGGATGGGCGTTTGGTGATTCCAAATCCGGCAACCCTGGGCGCTATTCCGACAAACTCTTTCGATTTCCTGATGTCTGGTCTGCCCGGCGGAGCATATTACGTGCGCGCCTACTTCGACCAGAACGGTAATCGCCGCTTGGACCCCACCGATACGCGCGGGTACCTGATGAGCGCAGCTTCGTTCTACACGCCGATAACGGTTGATGTGCGGAACTTTAATAGCAAGCAGACGATCATGCTGTCCGCGGCGGACACGGACAACGACATGATCCCTGACGAATGGGAAATCGCGACCACCGGCGGGCTGGGTTCGATGGGCGTTGGCACTTATGCGGTGATGAATGCCATGGGCGCCAGCTTCTTTATGACAGACTTGGAGTGGGCGCGCTACTCAACAATGAATCTAAATCCTGACGATCCTAACGCCGCGGGGTTGGATGGTATTCCCGTTCGGATCAAGGCTGCCTTCGGCATGAATATATACGCGCCGTATCAGTTCGCGATCTCGGGTGTGACGACCGATACGAACGGAATGCCGGTGGTTATCTGGGCCAAAGAACTGCTGGGGGTTCCGCTGGCGACTAGCAGCGGATATCAAATCATGCGTAACGGCGTGACGCTGACCTACAAGGTTCAGTACAGTCAGGACCTCAAGACGTGGAACGACGTCTCCGGCGCCATGCCTGACGGTCCTGTGAAGTACGATGCCAATGCCGGACTCTTCCGTTACGTCGGCGCACCCACCAGTTGCCCATACTTCTACCGCGTGCAAATCGCGTGGTAGATGGAAGAGGCGGTGAACAGTAAACGGTTAACAGTGGATAGTGAGCCTTTTGCAAAACTTCCTCAAGAACGGTCGGGACGGAGCCCGACCCTCCAGAAGCCGGAGGAAGCGGCCTGTTCTTGGCAATGGAGGGACGACCTCCGTGTCGTCCGCGGGAGTTATGCAAAAGGTCCAGCGATAAAAAACTTGTCAAACGGTCCAAAACCCGATTGAATGAACCGATCTTGCACAGCAACCATCCAGGAGCCGGAGGGTAGAGTTCGGAGGTCAGAAGCCAGCGGCCGATGTCAACTGTTGCCTGACTCCTGACTCCTGATTACTGTTGACCGTTTACTGTTCACTGTTCACTGACTTAAGAAAGGCGCACGCAATGAAAAACATCAAGGCATGGCAGGTTGTGGTTCCTCTTATGGTAATCGGTCTGGCGGGTTGCGATTTCAGCAAGCCGGGCGATGGCGAATACTGGAGCGATTCGTATAACTGGGTCAACTTCAGCGGCAGTTACAAAAACCCCAACGGTGGCGCGGTGGTGGTGTTGCCTGGGACGCCTGCAGCGGGAGGAACTAACACTGTTACAGAGACGGTGGATGGGGAGGGGGTGGGCAGCCTCAATGGTATCGGGAATTATAGCGGCAGTTTGGCGCATCAATCCATCGTTCCTGGTTCGTTGCAGCTTTCCAGTGCGGATTGGACGTTTCACGATGACGGGTTCGGCAATCTGGTGACTTTGGGAAGTGATTTCACGGGTACGGGTCACATCTTTTATGCCTCGGGTGTATGGTCGCTGGATACCAAACCTTCATTTCCTCCTAGTGTAGGCGGCGAGATCAAGGCCCGGTACCAGTACACACTGACAAGTACCGTTGTGGGTGGAAACAGCGATGTCATTAATGTCTATGCTCTGACGTTGTTGCAGGAAGGCAACCTGGTCAACATGACGGACAGCAATGGATCGCAGTACAGCGGTAAGCTGGGTTCCGTCAGCGGCTCGAACGGGAGCGTTGCGGGTATCCCGCTCAATGGCGACCAGGTAATCGCGCAGTACAAGATGACCGGGCGAAACAACCTGACTGGACGGGATGTGGAGATCGTCGGCACCCTGCAGGGAAGTGTCGTTCGGTCCGGCGCAGCTTACTATCTGGCCAACCGGACCATGGGCGGCACCTGGATGGAATCCGACGGCACGACACTGGACATCATTGGCGTGGCCGGGCAGGTCGGTGTCACCGTCCCCACCACTACGCCGTGACCGATAGAGTTTGGTTTTTAGAAACTTAAAAGGCGCTCAATGTTGGATATTGGTGTTTGGTCCCACCGGTCCGAACCCTGAGCGCCGAATATCGTGAACCGCCTCTTATTAACGATCTTTGTTCTGGCCGCCGTTTCCGCAAATGCGGCCACGAACGGCGGGCTGACCGCCGGGACGTCGGCTGTTGTGCCGCCTTCTGTTTCGACGGCGGTTGTGGCCCATACGGCACCACTTCCCCAGGCCCCCGTCGCGCCGCCGACCAAGGAAATGGTTCCGCTTGCCAGTGAACTGCTTCAGGAACTGGCGGCGTTCACCAATGCCGACCAATATGGCCAGGCGCGCGACAAAGGCCTGGCCGCCTTGGAGGTTGCCGCTGCGGACGATCCGCTGCGCGGCGAACTGGAGGATACGCTGGGCCGTGTGACGATGACCATGATCCGCACGCCGCGCATGATGGCGGAAAAAGAGGCCTGCGTGGTGAAGTCCGGCGATTCCGTGGCGCGCATCGCCGCGGCGCACGGTACGACGGTCGAATTGATTCTCGAAAGCAATCAGATCGCCCGTCCGAACCTGATCAAAGCCGGCGACAGGCTGCGGGTGCTCAAGGCGCCCTTCAGTCTGACCGTCAGCAAAAAACGCAACGATCTGGTGGTGAAACTGGACGGGCGCTTTTGCAAACGCTATCGCGTCGGCACCGGCAAGTTCGGGCGCACACCCACGGGCGTTTTTACGATCAGCGAAAAGGTCAAGGAGCCGCCATGGTCGCGGCCGGACGGAAAACTGGCGCCATTCGGGGAAAAGGAAAACATCCTTGGAACGCGCTGGCTGTCGCTCAAGGCGCTGCCGCCCACGGAAGATGTCGCCGGCTACGGTATTCACGGGACCTGGGACGAAACGACTTTGGGCAAGGCCGAAAGTTCTGGTTGTGTGCGCCTGAAGAACGCCGATGTCGAGGAACTGTTCACGATTCTCCCCTATGGTGTGCGTGTGGCGATCGAGGAGTAGCAAAGAAGGTGGTAGGTGGAGGGTGGAAGGTGGAGGGCGTAACCACTCACCATGGATTATGCTGATGCTACTCTGCAGAAGCACGAGTGGACGGATAATAATTGAACATCCAACATCCAACGCTCAACGCCCAATTTCCAAGGGAATACAGGGATTTTCACTTGGCTATTGGCCATTCCGTGTTGAATATTGGACATTCGGTTCCCCTCGACCTCCACCTTCCACCTTGCACCCTCCACCTTCCACCCTTGGGACTCAAGCCATGCGCGTATCGGTGATCGTCCCAGTTTACAACGAGGCGGAGAACGTGCTGCCGCTGGTGGAGGAAATGGCCCGGCTGACCGGCGAGCTGCCGGAACTGGAAGTTGTGCTGGTGGACGACGGCAGCAAGGACGATACCTGGCTGCGGATCGAGGCGGCGATGCAGCGTTGGCCGCGGCTGGCGCGGGGTGTGCGGCATGCCCGCAACCGCGGGCAGAGCGCCGCGATGCTGACCGGTCTGGCGCAGGCGGCGGGCGAGGTGCTGGTGACGATCGACGGAGATCTGCAGAACAATCCGGCCGATATCCCACGTCTGGTATCCATGATCGGTCCCGACTGCGACGTGGTCTGCGGTTACCGGGCGAACCGGCGCGACACCTGGTCGCGACGCCTGGCATCGCGCCTGGCCAACCGTGTGCGAAATCGCTTTACACGCGACGGCGTGCGCGACACGGGCTGCAGTCTGAAGGCCTTCCGCGCCGCCTGCCGTGTCGACCTGCCGCCGCTCGACGGCGTCCATCGTTTCATGCCGGCCTATTTCGCGTTGAACGGCCGGCGGATTCGCGAGCTGGCGGTGGATCACCGGCCGCGCAGCCGCGGGGTTTCCAAGTATACCAATTGGAAGCGCCTGCCAAAGACGGTATTTGATCTGGTGGGTTTTATCTGGTATCGTAAGCGGTATATTTATGGCTAAGGAAAATCCAGGCAATGCGCTTGCGGCGGGCGGTGGGGCGGCTTTCGGAGCGCCAAAGATCGCCGAGGTGCTGGTGCGGCGCGGCGTGCTGACCGAAGAGGGCATGCGACTGGCGGTGGAGAAGATGCCGCAGAATGCCGGACGCCTGGAGCGCTATCTGATCGAGTCGCACTCCGTGCCGACGGCCGAAATGACGCTGGCGGTGGCGGATTACCTGCGCATGCCGCCGATCAGTCTGGTCCATTTCAGTCCCAATGCGGATCTGATCGCCGGCCTGCCGGCCGGAATCCTCAAACAGCACGCGATTCTTCCCATGCTCAAGTTCGGGAACGTGCTGACCGTGGCGATGGGCGATCCTTTCGACATCGTGGCGCTGGACGAGTTGCAGCAGGCCACGGGATTTCAGATCACGCCGCTGGTCGCAGCCGAGAAGGAAGTACAGGAAGTGCTCGCGCATTTGAACGCGAACGAAGCGGCGGCGAATTACAGCATGGAAGACATCCTTCAATCCTCCGACGACAACGAGGTTGAGGTTGGAAACAGCGCCCGCCAGGAAGAGAGTCTGGAGGAAATGCTGGAGAGCGCCGAGGGCGCGCCGGTGATCCGCATGGTGAACATGATCATGGTCGAGGCGCTGCGCACGCGGGCCAGCGACATTCACATCGAGCCGCTCGAAAAGACCCTGCGTTTGCGCTATCGCGTGGACGGCGATCTTGTCGAGCGTCCCAATCCTCCCAAGAGTTTTCAAGCGGCCATCATCTCGCGCATCAAAATCATGGCCGACCTGGACATCGCCGAACGTCGGCTGCCCCAGGATGGGCGTTGCCGGATCAGGGCGCTGGGCAAGGAGGTGGACATTCGCGTGAGCGTGCTGCCCACGATTCACGGCGAGAAAATCGTCATGCGCGTGCTGGACAAAAGCTCCTTGTGTCCGAACGTGGCGGCTCTGGGACTCGACAAGGTCGCCTACGAAGCCCTGCGGTTTGCGATCGATCAGCCGCACGGTATCATTCTGGTCACAGGCCCGACCGGCAGCGGCAAGACCACGACGCTTTACTCATGTCTGCAGGAACTGAACCAGCCCGACGTGAACATCGTGACCTGCGAAGACCCGGTGGAATACCAGTTGCCCGGCGTGAACCAGGTGCAGGTCAATCCCATCAGCGGTTTGACCTTCGCGGCGGCCCTGCGTTCGATTTTGCGCCAGGATCCGGATGTTGTGCTGGTTGGAGAAATCCGCGACGGTGAAACGGCCGACATCGCCGTCAAGGCCGCCCTGACCGGGCATCTGGTGCTTAGCACGTTGCATACCAACGACGCCGCCGGGGCCATCGCGCGTCTGGTCGACATGGGCGTGCCGCCTTTCCTGATGGCATCCTCGATGATTCTCGCGCAGGCGCAGCGTCTTTACCGCAAACTGTGCCTCTTCTGCCGTCAGGAGCTCATTCCTTCGCCCGACATACTGCTTGCCAACCATATCGACCCCGAGTTTTTCCGGGGCGCCACGGTATTCTCCGGGGTGGGCTGCCCGAAGTGCAACAACACCGGGTACAAAGGACGCGGGGCAATCATGGAGGTGCTGCCCGTGGATGAGGAAATCCGGGAGTGCATTCTGCGCGGCGTCAGCAGCGCCGATTTGCGCGAGAAGGCGCGCAAGAAAGGCATGATGACGTTGAAGGAAGCCGGGCTGCAGAAAGTCCGTGACGGCGCCACCTCGCTTGAAGCGGCGCTGGAAATGACGGGCGGGGAGTAGGCCACCCATGCCGGTTATCCAGTCCAAAGCCGCGATCAAATTTCCGTCACCGCCGCAGCAGACGGTGCCGGCGCCGGTCGTCGCGCTGCCGCCGTCGGGACGCGCCACGGCGGCTCCGGCCCGTAAGTCGCGGCGTTACGGTAAACGTTTTCGCGGCGGCGCCAAGATGGCCAACAAGGAACTGCCATCCTTCTCCCGGCAAATGGCGGCCATGCTGACCGCCGGCATGCCGATCGTGTCCGCGCTTGAAGCGGTTGAGGAACAGGCTTCCAATCTGCAATTTAAACTCGTGATCGCGGAAATCCGCCGGAACATCGAAAGCGGTTCGTCGTTTTCCGAGAGCATCAGCCAGATTCCTGAAGTATTCGACGACCTTTATGTCAACATGACCCGCGCCGGCGAACGCAGCGGGCAGTTTGCCGAAACCATGCGGCGCACCGCCAGCCTGCTCGAGGGAAGCATGCGCTTGAAGCGCAAGGTTAAGTCGGCCATGACCTATCCGGTCGTGGTCATGAGCCTGGCTCTGGCCATCGCGTCGGGTATGATTTTGTTTATTGTGCCGGTCTTTTCCGACATGTACAAGGATTTCGGATCGAAATTACCCGGCCCAACCCAGGTTCTGGTGGACGTGAGCAGCGGCGCCAAGAAATACAGTCCCATTCTGGTGCCGGCCATTATCGCCGCGCTCTGGGCCTTCCGCCGCTGGAAAAAAACGGCGACGGGGGCTTTCGCGATGGACTCGTTCTACCTGCGCGCCCCGGTTATCGGCGCCTTGGCGCAAAAAGTGGCCATTTCCCGCCTGGCGCGCACGCTGGCGCAGATGCTCAGCAGCGGCGTGCCAATTCTCGGCAGCCTGGAAATTGTCGCCAAGGCCTGCGGAAACCTGGTGGTGGGCAGGTCGGTGATGCGCGCGCGCGACATCGTCGAACGCGGCGATCCGCTGTCCGCCGCGATGGAAAATCAGCCGGCGATTCCCACCATGCTTGTCCGCATGCTTGCCGCCGGCGAAAAGACCGGCAAGGTGGACGAGATGATGGTCAACATCGCGGATACTTACGATGACGAGATCGAGACCATGCTTTCCTCGCTGACCTCGATGATGGAACCTCTGCTAATGATCTTTCTGGGGGTCACGATCGGCGGCATCGTTATCTGCATGTTCATGCCGATTTTCAAGATGAGCGAAGCCATCAACATGTAAACCCGGCGTCGCAGCGCTGCGAGTTACGCTTCACCACTCGATCCACCCTTGCCCGGTAATCAGCGAACTTGACAAAGAATGCGCCAAGGTCACAATATACCTGTGTTTGGTCTGCTTTACGCTGTGTATGGCACGCTTATGATTGAACATGAAGGCATGTGATGTCCAAACGTGTATCCAAAACTAAGATGGTGAAGGATTTGGCGGCCGCGACGGGGATTTCCCAGAGCCGGGTGGAACTTTTTTTGTCCGCGCTGGCGGATATGGCCTATCGCGAAGCCGTCAATGGTTTCGTGATTCCCGGAATCTGTAAACTGAAGGTTGTCCGTCGCAAGGAAAGTCAGCGGCGGAATCCGATCACGAAACAGCGTCTGCTGATGAAGGCGCACGATGTGCTGAAGATCGTGCCGTTGAAAAAGGCCAAACTGGCGGTTGCGCCCCCGCCGCCGGACATGATTCAGTTCCTTCCCGACGAGCCCGCGCCTCTTGTGGCGGCGGCGCCCGCCGCTTCGGCGCCCGACAGCAAACCGGTTTCCGCCGCGGCGCCGGACGCTCTTCCCGCGCTGGGCAATATTGTGTTTGCCTGCCCCCAATGCGGAGGCACGGTGATGGCGGAAGCCGCGCAAAAAGGCCTGACCGGGGTATGTCCGGTTTGTGGCGCAACGATTGTCATCCCCGCGCAGGAGCAGGCAGGCTCCGGCGGCGAAGGCGACGTCGCAGCGGCGGCTCAAACGCCGCCGACGGAATTCGTATTGTTCGTCTGCAATACATGCCGTCAGGAAATCGAGGCTCCGCGGGAGATGATCGGCATGGAGGTCAATTGTCCGGCGTGCGGATCATCGTTGAGCGTCCCATCGCTGAAGGCCAAACAAGCGGAGGCCGCTGTACCCGGCAAGAGTCCGGACCGTCGTTCCATGACAATCCGGATGGATCTCTCGGACATCGAAATGTAAAGCGGGGGCGGCGTGAAACTATTTCCATGGCTGGCGGGGCATAAAGCGGCGTCCGAAGCGGTCCCTGCCGGGGTTGCCGCCGCAGCGGTACCCGTACCGGCGCCCGCGCCCGCCAGGCAAGACGATGCGGCTCTTAAGGAATTGGCGGAACTGGATCTCGACGCCATACTTAAAACGCCGCCGCAGTCCAATCCTTCACCGAATATAACTCCACCGCCACGGGTCGCGGATGCATCCGCGCCGGCCTCGCCGGCGACCTCCGTGAGGGCGGAGGTTGGGCCGCAGACGGAACGGTCCAGGGACCGATCCTTATACAAGGCGGTCATGGGCGGACTTTACGATGCCGTGCTGATCGTGGATCCCAAGGGGTATGTTGTCGGAAGCAACAAGCGCGCCGAAGTGTTTTTCGGACACCCGGAACAGGTGCTGTGGAATATGGAATGCGGGAAGCTGATCGCCGGATTCAGCGCGATCGTGCTGGCTAAAATCCGGGCCAATGTGGAATTGAGCGGGTTTACGGTCATCGCCGGCAACGGGTTGTGCAAAAACGGGGATGTGGCGCCCGCGGAAATCGCGATCGGCAAGATCAACTTTCTGAACGACGGCGATTTGTTGCTGTCGGTGCGCAGCGTGGCTCGCCGGAAGATGGCGAATGAAATGCGGGAATTGGAAGACGAGCTTTTACGGCACGCCGGTTGCGGATTGCTGCTCTGTGCCGGCGGCGGGACGATCGAATATGCCAACCATGCGGCATTGCGATTACTGCAGGCCACGGAGGAGGAAGGTCTGGTCAAGCAATCGCTGGCCCGCTATTGTGTCTCCCCCGTGGCGGTGGAGATGCTGCTGAATGCTCCCTCCGGGGGGAAGGCCGCCTGGATGGGACGGCTGGCGCTGCGGACCGGCAACGGCCTTAATGTCGAGATGATGGCCGCGGCTAATGCCTGTCCCGTACGCAAGGACGGTGTCCGGCGGGTGGTCGTGTCGCTGATGCCTATGTTGCAAACGCACAACGTGCTTCGCGTGGCGCCACCGGTAGTCGGTTAGTTCATACATTATACTGCCCCACGGATTTCGCGCCGACAGGCGGCAAATTCTCGATTCGACGCCCCCGAAGCGGCGCCCCACCACCAGTTTTCAGTGTACGAATTCCGTCGCGCTTTTCTCGAAAACGAGAATTTTCTGTTGCGCATCCCATGCCAATGTCGTAATTTACGCAGTGGGAAGATATTACGAGTTGGAATTCATTCATTTCGTGTCGGCCTGTAGTCGTCCCGATGCTGGCCGGATGGAACGGAGCCCAGGACCGTTGTTCGGAGAAGAATCTTATTTTGAGTTATCATGTTTGCGTCTGCCCTGAACCCCGAACCCTGAAACCTGAGACCTGAACCCGGTGTCTCATATCTGTGTGGTGGTTGCTGACTATGTGGTGGTATAGGCGGAGTATATGGCGAAAATACTGTTAGTGGATGATGAGCCGCAGATCTTGAGTCTTTTGAGCAGTCTGCTTAAGACTGAAGGCTACGAACTTGTGCTGGCCGTGAACGGCGCCAAGGCCATCGAAATTTTGCGCAATGTAACCGTCGATCTGATCATTACCGACATGCGCATGGCCCCGGTCAATGGTGTGGAAGTGGTGCGGGCCGCGAGGGATATCCAGCCACAGGCGGCGGTGATCGTGTTAACCGCGCACGGCTCGGTGGAAACCGCCGTTGAAACGATGAAGAACGGGGTTTTCGACTATGTCACCAAGCCGTTCAAGGTGGACGAGTTGCTCATCACCATCCAGCGGGCGCTGGAGTACAAGCGCGCGGTTTCCGAAAACGTGGAGTTGAAAGAGGAATTGATCGGCCGCTACCGGCTTGAAAATATCATCGCGGAAAGCGCGGCCATGCGCAGCGTTTGCGAAATGATCAAGCGCGTGGCGCCGACCGACGCCACCGTGCTGATCTTCGGGGACAGCGGCACCGGCAAGGAACTGGTGGCAAAGGCCATCCACATGCACAGCCGGCGAAAAGACCGCCTCTTCCTTGCCATCAATTGCGCGGCGATGCCGGAAAACCTGCTCGAATCTGAACTGTTCGGGCACATGAAGGGTTCCTTTACCGGCGCCTCGGCCAACAAAGATGGTTTGTTCGAGACCGCCAATGGGGGAACGCTTTTCCTCGACGAGATTTCCGCCATGCCTTTATCCTTGCAGGGCAAACTGCTGAGAGTTTTGCAGGAAAAGGAAATCCGGCGCGTGGGCGGCAATGTAAACATTCCGATCGACGTGCGCATCCTGGCGGCGACGAATACGAGCCTGGAGCGGATGATCAAGGAGGGCAAATTCCGGGAAGACCTGTTCTACCGGCTGAGCGTGATCCCGATCGAAATCAAGCCGCTGCGCGAACGTCCCGAGGATATCCTCCCATTGATCTATCATTTCATCCGCCGTGAACTTGGCGAGGGCCGCGAACTGACCAAGCTGACCACCGAGGCCCGCAATGTGCTGGAACGTTACCCCTGGCCCGGCAACGTTCGCGAACTCGAGAACGCAATCAAGCATGCCTTGACCTTTACCCAGGATGGGCGAATAACCCCCGATGTTCTACCGCCTCGCATTCTGGCTGGAATGCAGACTGGCGTCCGGCCCGTATCGCCGGTGGATGCAACGCGCGGCCAGTCCCTCAAGCTCTTTTTGCGCGAGAAAGAGCGCGAACTTCTGCAGAACGTGCTTGCGACAAACAACGGGGACAAAGAAAAGGCCGCCAAAGCGCTGAATATCAGCCTGGCCACCCTCTACCGGAAACTGCCCAATAACTCCGGCGGCGGGTAGGGTTCGATTGGGTATCGACAGCGCCGTCTTGAATGATTTGCTTCGAGTTGGCGGGCCGACCCAACCGAAAAATAGTCTTAAATAGTTTGCTATTACATGACGCTTGATGTATAAGCAACTTATTGAGCCATGGGTATGGCTCATTTTGGACAGAACTGAAAAAGAAAATAAAAGTTGGAGATACGAAAATGAAGAAACAAAAAGGGTTCACACTGGTAGAAATCATGATCGTGGTGGCGATTATTGGCCTGTTGGCCGCGATCGCCATTCCCTCGTTCATGAAGGCGCGCACGACGTCGCAAGCCAAGGCTTGCGTGAACAACCTGCGCCAGATCGAGTCCGGCAAGGAACAGTGGGCGCTGGCGGCCGGTATGGGTGTGGGGACGGATGCGGATTCGACGACCAACCGTCCGGCAGTCAATTCCTACCTCAAACTGCAGGCGACCGGTCCGGGCACGAACGGACCGGTTTGCGCCGTCGCCAATGCCACGTACAACTACCGGGCCATCGGCACGAACGCGACCTGCTCGGTCGCATCCAACGGGACGACCGAAGCTTCCGCGTTCCATATCCTTCCGTAAGCGCGAAACTCAACCAAGCGCGAGAGCCGGGCATCTGCCCGGCTTTTTTTTTGTCCTTTTTCTGGAAGCATCCTTAAATCGAAAAAGTTCACGACGGAAGCATTCACGGTGAGGAACGAGCGCGTTATCATAAATGAGAATCAGGCCCGCGCGACCAACCTCCCATGGTAAATATCATCCCGTTCGGGCAATAAAAGCGGCAAAGCGGCAAACCATAATAATTTGCAGTTTATATTGTTGCTATGGCACGGCATCTGCTATAAACACAACCTTGTGAGTCATCGGGATGATTCACATTGAAATACCGAATCAGAAAATAAAGGTTGGAGATAGGCGAATGAAGAGACAAAAAGGGTTCACACTGGTAGAAATCATGATCGTGGTGGCGATTATTGGCCTGTTGGCCGCGATCGCCATTCCCTCGTTCATGAAGGCGCGCACGACATCGCAAGCCAAGGCTTGCGTGAACAACCTGCGCCAGATCGAGTCCGGCAAGGAACAGTGGGCGCTGGCGGCCGGTATGGGTGTGGGGACGGATGCGGATTCGACGACCAACCGTCCGGCAGTCAATTCCTACATCAAACTGCAGGCGACCGGTCCGGGCACGAACGGACCGGTTTGCGCCGTCGCCAATGCCACGTACAACTACCAGGCCATCGGCACGAACGCGACCTGCTCGGTCGCATCCAACGGGACGACCGAAGCTTCCGCGTTCCATATCCTTCCGTAAGCGCGAAATTCAACCAAGCGCGAGAGCCGGGCATCTGCCCGGCTCTTTTTTTGCGGCTTTTTCTCAGGATTGCGAGAGCCTCCGTTGCGAATGGCGATGGCGCTCTTTTGGCCTGCTTTTATATATATCGGCCCAAATGGATGAAATATCGCTAATTCGTTGCAATGGCGCGGCCAGTGCTATAAGATTATCCCGTGTGCTAGGTTTGATTCGTTTGAACATCAAGAACTGAACAAAGAAAATTAAGCAGGAGATACTCAATGAAGAAGCTAAGAGGGTTTACTCTGCTGGAAATTATGATCGTGGTGGCGATTATCGGGCTCTTGGCCGCAATCTCCATTCCTTCATTCATGAAGGCGCGCAATACGTCACAGGCCAAGACCTGCATCAATAACCTGCGCCAGATCGAGTCCGGCAAGGAACAGTGGGCGATGGCGACGGGCGCGGCCGTGGGAACCGACGCGAATAGTACGTCCAACCGTCCGGCGGTCAACCAGTACCTCAAACTACAGAGCACCGGTCCAGGCACGAATGGACCCGTCTGCTCCATAGCGGGCGCCGTGTACGATTACCGTGGCATTGGCACGAATGCGACCTGCTCGGCCAGCAACACGCTGAACGATCTCGACGCATCCGCCTGGCATATCCTGCCGTAAGCGGGACAATCGGCGAAACGTGAGAGCCGGGCTTCGGTCCGGCTCTGTTTTTTTGGCGGGCGCCTTGTCCCCGCCAAAATATGCTACACTGCGCCCATGTAGCGGGGAGGGCCGGTCATGGCGGAGAGTTGTGTTTTCTGTAAAATCGTCGCCGGGGAAATTCCATCTGTCCGGGTGTATGAGGACGCGGACGCGTTGGCCTTCATGGACATCGGACCTGTGGCCAAAGGACACACGCTGGTTATTCCCAAGGCGCATTACGATCCCATCACCGGCACTCCGGTGGAGGTGTTAAAACTCTTGATCGCAGTTGTACAGCGTGTTGCCAAGGCGCAATACGCCGGGCTGCACGCGGATGGCATCAACGTTACCCAGGCCAACGGCCGCACCGCGGGCCAGGTTGTGCCGCATTTGCATTTTCACGTGATCCCACGCTTCGAGTCCGATGGCCTGCACTCGAACTGGACAGCCAGGCGGTATGAAACGCCGGAAGAGTTGCGGCTCTATGCGGAGCGCATTGTGAAAGCCCTGGAAACGAATATGGTGTTCGGTATTCAGTGTTCGGTGTTCGGGAAAGAAAGCAATGAAACGGCTCGCCACGGAACCTGAATATTCGATGTCCGACACTCAACGCCCAATTTTCAAGGGAATACAGAGATGTTCGCTTGGACATTGGACATTCCTTGTTGGATATTGGTTGTTCGTTTCCCCGAACACCGAACACTGAACACCTGAAATCTGATGTCCGACACAACTTTCGATCATGCCGTGGCCGGGATCGTCGAACGCGATGCGCGCTTTCATCCGCGGGCTTATTTCTTTGTCCGGCTGGCCCTGGATCACACGGTGCGCCGTTTGAGCAAACCCGAGCACGGCCCGCGACGTCATGTCACGGGTCAGGAATTGCTCGAAGGTTTTCGCGAACTGGCCCTGCGTGAGTTCGGTCCGCTGGCACGCACGGTGCTCGCCGAATGGGGAATTCGGAGTACGGAAGACGTGGGCGCCGTGGTCTTCAATCTGGTCGGACAGGGCGTCATGGGCCGAAAACCGGAGGACAGCGCGGCGGATTTTGCCGGCGGCTATCGTTTCGACGCGGCTTTCGACGCGCCTTTTTTGCCGTCGTCCCGGCGCTTGGCGGGAGGGAAGAAAGGAAGGGTTCAGGGTTCGGGGTTCAGGGAAGAATAAGACTCACCACGGATTACTCTGACTATCCGTTCCATCCGTATAATTCGTGCTCAAAGAAGCTGCCGGCCGGGACAGTTTTCCTGAACACTGAACACTGAACACTGAACACCAAGAACCTGTATAGTTACGAACAAGGTGATATTAACGCCAATGAATAAGGAACTATCGCTTATGCTGACACTTGGTTCGCTTGTATATCTGACGCCGCCCGCGAGTTGTCGGGCGGGCGCGGGCGTTGAAGCGGAAGCGCTGGCTTCCGTGCGTAAGGCTTTTGCCCCTGTCCAGCGCTTCGCATTGCCCAATGGGCTGATTGGGCTGGTCATGGAAGACCATTCGGCGCCGATCGTCTCGGTTCAGGTTTGGGTGGGCACGGGCGCCATTCATGAACAGCAGGCGCTGGGGTCCGGACTCTGCCACTACATCGAGCACATGGTATTCAAGGGAACGCCGACGCGTCCGGTCGGGACAGTGGCGCGGGAACTTACCGATGCCGGGGCCAAGTTCAACGCCTATACGAGCCACGACCGCACGGTGTTCTTCGCCGATCTGCCCGTGCGCAGCTGGCGCACGGGGCTCGATGTGCTGAGCGATGCCGTCCAGCATGCGGCCTTTCCCGAGGCGGAATGGCGCCGCGAGCGCGAGGTCATTTTGCGCGAAGCGAGCATGCGCCGCGACAATCCCGACTCGGTGCTCTTCGAACTGCTCGCGCATACCGCCTACCAGTTGCATCCATACCGTGTGCCGGTGATCGGCTACGATGAGGTGATTGCCGGGGTGACGCGCGAGACGCTGCTGACTTTCTTTCAGCAAAACTACGCGCCTGACAACATGATCGTGGTGATTGTTGGAGATATTCCGGCGGCGGCGGCCGAAGCCGCGGTTCGCGAGCGTTTTGCCGCCGCGCCGCGCCCGCGCGCCCGTGCTGCTGCCCGTCGAGCCCGAGCAAGTCGCGCCGCGCGTTGCGCGGGCAACCGGCGCCTACGAGCTGACCCGCCTGCATCTGGCCTTTCACACCGTGGCGTTGAGCCATGCCGATGCCCCCGCCCTGGAACTGCTGGCGGCCATCGCGGCATACGGACAGAGTTCCCGCCTGGTTCGCGAACTGCGCGATCGTCTGCATCTGGTGCATGCGGTCGATGCCTGGTCGTACACGCCGCGCGACGCCGGACTCTTCGGCATCTCGGCGCAGTGCGAACCCGCGCGCGAGCGGGAGACGATCGAGGCGCTCTGGAAGGAAGTGCGCCGCATGACCGAGAAACCTTGCACTACCGGGGAACTCGACAAGGCGCGGCGCATGCTGATCGTGGACAACCTGCACGGTCTGCAATCCATGCACGGGCAGGCGGACAGCCTGGCGACGGGGGAAATGTATACGGGCAGTCCGCATTTTCAAGAGCTCGCGATGGCGCAACTGGAAAACGTCACCCCCGCGGACGTGCAAACGGTGGCGCGGCGCTATCTGCGCGCGGCGAACAGCACGCTGGCTGTGCTGGCCCCCGCCGGGGCTCCCGCCACCACGGGAACGGTGGATGTTGCGTCTGCGGTCCCCAGGATCGAGGTTTTTACGATCAAGCCAGGTTTGCGGGTGGTGGTGCGCGAAGACCGGCGCTGGCCGTTTGTCTCTTTTTGTGCCGCCCTGGGCGGCGGAGTGCTCGCGGAGGGCGCCGGCCAAGCGGGACTCGCCCACCTGACGTCGGAACTGCTGCCGCGGGGCGCGGCGGATCGTTCGGCGCAGGAGATTGCGCAAACGGTGGAGTCCTTGGGCGGGACGCTGGCGCCTTTCTCGGGCTACAACAGTTTCGGTCTCCACTCGCACTTTCTGCACCGTGACGCGAAGAGCTTCATGGCGTTGTTTTCGGACTGTCTGACGGCGCCCAGCTTCGAAGCCGGCGAGCTTGCCCAACAAAAAACGCTGCAACTTGCCGCCCTGGACGAGCAACGGGAACAGCCGGTGCTGGTGGCGATGCAGGCGCTGGATGCGGCGCTTTATCCGCGGCATCCCTACCGCTGGACACCGCTGGGAAGGCGCGAAGATGTCGGCGCTTTCACGAAGGCCGACGTGCGCCGCTACTTCCAGGCGCAGGCGGTGACCGGCAACATGGTGGTGTCGCTGTTCGGAGACGTCTCGGCGGCGGAGGCCCGTGCCTGGCTGACTCCTCTGGCGAGCCGCCTGCGCAAAGCCTCGGCGCCGCCCCGACAGGTCCGCGCCAATCAGCCGGTGCTGCCCGCCCGGGTTGAACAGCGCATGCCGAAAGATCAGGCGGTTGTGGTTTTGGGCTTTCCAGGTCTGACGGTGCGCGACCCCCGTACGCCGGCCCTGGAAATGCTGCAAAGCGCGCTCAGCGGCCTCTCCTCGCGTCTGTCGGTCTCGATCCGCGATCAGCGCGGCCTGGTTTACTATGTCACCGCCTCCCAGCGCGTGGGCCTCGATCCTGGTGTGTTCACAATCTATGCCGGCACCCACGCGGAAAAGGCGGATGAAGTCGAGCAACTGATCAGGGCCGAGATCGAACGGGTGCGGACGCAGGGACTCGACAGCAACGAAATGGCGCGCGCCGTCAGTCAACTGCTTGCCGACGTGGATATGCGGCGGCAGGACACCGATGCCCTGGCCATGCATGCGGCGCTGAACGAGTTGTACGGCCTGGGCGCGGACTATGAAAGCGGCGTCGCGGCGCGTCTGGCGGCCGTGACACCGGAGGCGCTGCGCGCAGCGGCGGCCGATCTGCTCGATACGAACCGCGTATGCGTGTCGAGGGTGCTGCCGCAAGGCAAAGAGTGAACGGCAAACGCTGAACACCTGCTTCAGACTTCAGCCTACAGCCTCTTGGACGCCAGCCTCTGGAACTTGCTGTAGGCTTTCTCCCAGGCCGCGCCGGCGGCGGGGTGGGGGGCATAGTCGCGGATCGGGAAGGCCTTGCGAATCAGCGGCAGGGCGTCGTGGAGTGTCCGCAGCGCGCCCAGCCCCTGGGCCTGCACCATCAGGTTGCCGACCGCCGTGGCTTCGACCGGTCCGGCCACCACCGGCAAACCCATCGCATCGGCCGTGAACTGGTTGAGCAGTTCGTTTCTGGAACCGCCCCCGACGATGTGGACGACGCGGCAGGGACGACCGGTTACAGCGGAAATTTGCTCGTGGATCCGGCGGTAGGCGAGCGCCAGGCTCTCGTAGACCGTGCGCAGGAATGCGCCGCGGTCCGCCGGCGCCGGCTGACCGGTCCGCAAGCAGAAAGCCTCGATGGCCGTCTGCATGTTCACGGGATGGTAGAAGCCGGGATCGTCGGGATCCACGAGCGTACGGAAGGCCGGCGCCCGCGTGGTGAGCGCATCGAGTTCATCCCACGCCGTTTCCTTACCGTCGGCGTTGCGCCAGATACGCCGGAGTTCCTGAACGAGCCAGCTGCCCATGCAGTTTTTCAGCAGCCGCGTGTTGCCGATTCCGCCCTCGTTGCTGAGGTTGGCCGCCATGGCGTCCGGCGTGGTGATCGGGGATGGCACGAGTTTGCCGACCAGCGACCATGTACCCGAGCTGACGATCAGAGCGTCGTCGTTGCATTCCACGGGGGCGGCGGCATAGGCGCTTGCGGTATCGTGCGAGCCGACGGCCAGCAGGCGGACCGCGCCGAGTCCGACGGCCGCCGCGACGGCCGGCGTCAGCGCCCCGACATCGGAGCCGGGGGCGACGATCGGCGGCAGCACCCCGGCGGGAATGTCGAGGGCATTCAAAATCTCCGCGCTCCAGGTTCGCGTTCGGGCATCCATGAGCTGCGTGACGCTGGCCCAGGTCGAGTCCACCATCCGCACCCCGCCCAGGTAATAGTAGAAGAGCGAGGGAATCGGCAGAAAAAAAGCGCCGGGGCGCAGGGATTCGCGACGGTGTTGCATGAACCACAGCAACTGGTTGCTCAGGTTGAAAGGCTGGAAGTGTATGCCCGTAATGGCGTAGACGCGATCCGCGGCGATGCGCGACTTAACCTCCGCGATCATGTGGTCGAGGCGCCGGTCGCGGTAGGCGTAGACCTTGCCCAGGAGGTCCCCGTCGGCGGAGACAAACTGGCCGTCGGCGCCCCAGGTGTCGATCCCGATGCCGTCCAATACGGCGCCAAAACGGCGCCGGTATTCGCGCAAACCGGTCAGGATATTCTGGTAGAGAACGGTGTCGTCCCAGTACGTCCGCTCCACGATCGCGCCGTCGCGGGCGGGCAGGAAGAACGGCACGCCCTCATGGGCGAAGCGGTGTACTTCCTCCATCGCGAAGACGCCGTCCCGCAGCAATCCCGCAAAACATTTGCCGCCCGAGGCGCCAAAATCGACCGCCAGCATCCTGAGCTCTTTCATAAGCGCCTCAATGTAACCATTTAGTTGCAGGGGACAGTGTTCGGTGTTCAGGGACGAATTTCAAATTTCGTTTTTTCTGAACCATGAACCCTGAACCCTGAACACTTTTCTCAACGCATTTCCTGTCCGCCGGTCACATTAATCGCCTGCCCGGTCATGTAGCTTGACGCATCCGAGGCCAGAAAAGCGGCCACGTTGCAGACATCCTCATACTGACAGGAGCGTTTCATGGGCACCTGGTCGATGTAGCGGCGCCGGATCTCGGCCTCGGTGACGCCCTGGTTTTGAGCGTATTGTTTGAAAAGACTGTCCTTCCAAAGCGGCGAATCGAGCAGGTTGCCGGGACAGATGGCATTGACGCGCACTCCCAGTTCGGCCAGTTCCAGCGCGGCGCTCTGCATCAGGCCGATGGCGCCGAACTTCGAGGCCGCATAAGCCGAATTTTTGAAGGAGCCTTTTTTGCCGGACTTGGAATTGATCTGCACATAGGCGCCCCGGCCAGCCTGCGCCATGGCGCGCAGGGCGTGCTTCATGCAGAGCATCTGTCCCACCAGGTTGACTTCCATGACCTTGCGCCATTTTGACACGTCGAAATCGACCAACGGCCCCGAAATCAAAATGCCCGCGTTGGCGATGAAGGTGTCCAGGGCGCCGAATTGGCGGAGGCATGTCGCGACCAGCGCCTCGACCTCGGGTTCGCAGGTTACGTCGCAGCGCACGGCAGCGATGCGGTCCCGGCCGTAACGCGCCGACAATTCAGCCGAGAGCGTCCGCAGTTGCGCTTCCTGCAGATCGCCCGCCACGACCCGGCAGCCTTCCTCGAGAAAGCGCTCCACCAGGGCGCGGCCCAAACCCTGAGCGCCGCCGGTTACCGCCACCGCGCGTCCCGTCAATTCGGAATTTTTCATTTGATTGCTTCGGTCAGGTTGGTTTTGTTTTCAGTTGTCAACGGGTTCAACTGCGTGATCCGCTTCACCAGCCGCCCGCGCGCCAGACCCTTGACAGCCATGGTCTGGCCGACAACCCGCGACAGCGCCTCGCGCGCCGCGACGGCTTGCAGCGCCCATTTCTCCCCGCCCGCCGTCACGAGCATGTAGCGAACCAGCTTGCGTTCTTCGCCGCCGGTTTTCTTAAAGACCGTCTCCTCGCGCGTCACAATGCCCGTGAGACTGACCTCCACCAGGTTGGTGGCTGTGTTTTCCGGGATGCGCGCGGCGGGGGCCGGCTGATTAAGCGCGGGCATCGCCGCCGGCGGTTGACGCTGGTCGCAGCCGGCCAAGGTCACGCCGGCAAGCGACAGCAGGATAAGAATTCGCTTTTTTTGCGTCATTGTTTTCGCTTTTACGTCGGGTGTTCGGTGGTCAGTGTTCGGTTATAGCGCATAAGTTTTGACACCTCTGAGACTCCTCGTTTTCCAGCAGTCCCTCACTTGAACCAGCCGCCTGCCCCCCGAACACCAGATTAGAGCCCGTCCGGCGTCAGCAAGGCATTGTCGATCAAGCGTGTGCCGCCTACATGGACGGCCAGCAGCGCCAGCGCTGTACGTTTCAGGGTCGCAACTGGCTCGAATGTTTCATTGTCCACGATTTCCAGGTAATCCACACGCGCCTGCGGCGCGCGGGAAATTTCCTCCCGCATGACGGCGATCAGCGCTGCAGCGTTGCGTTCGCCTGCCGTCAGGCGTCGCGCGGCGGCGTCCAGCGCCCGCGCCAGGCACAGCGCCTGCCGCCGTTGATCGGCGTTCAGATGCTGGTTGCGCGAACTCATCGCGAGGCCGTCGGCCTCGCGTACGGTTGGACCGAGGACGATTTCGACGGGGAAGTCCAGATCGCGGGTCATTTGCTGGATCACCCGCGCCTGCTGCGCGTCCTTCCGCCCGAAAACGGCCACGTCCGGTTGCACGAGGTTGAAGAGCTTCGCCACGATGGTCGTCACGCCCTTGAAATGTCCCGGGCGCCGGTCTCCGCACAGGCCGCGCGAGAACCAGACTTCTTCCACGAAGGTGCTGTGTCCCGCGGGATACAGCGCCTCCGCGGAGGGGAGGAAAAGCGCCGCCACGCCGGCCTCCCTGCAAAGCCGCTGGTCGCGTTCCAGGTCGCGGGGATAGCCGGCCAGATTATCGCCGGGTCCGAATTGGATCGGGTTTACGAACACACTCAGGACCACCGCGTCGGCGCGCTGGCGCGCCAGGCGTACAAGGGATAAATGCCCGGCGTGCAGGCAGCCCATGGTCGGCACCAGCCCGATGCGTTGCGCCCGGCGTCTACGCTCGCCGACCCAGGCCCGTACTTCGGGGGGTGTCGTTAGGATATCCATGCGGTCCCCTACAACCTCTGACGTATGGTTTGGATCAGGGTTTCCGCGTCGACGGGCTTGCGCAGCAGGCAGTGTATCGAGCCGTCGCCGATGATCTCGTGCAGCGAATCGGGAGGGGCGAAGCCGGTGCAAAAGATCACGGTCGGTTTAGGGAGGTGGTGCGCGTCGCAGTACTTCGCGATTTCGACAAAGGTTTCGCGCCCCCCCTGGATCGGCATCTGGAGATCCATCACGATCAGGTCGTAGGGCTGCGTCTGGAACATCTGCATGGCTTGCGCGCCGTTTTCCGCCTGGTCAACGCGCATTTGCGGGAATTTGGCCGCGATCAGTATTCCGAAAAGCCGGCGAATCATACGCTCGTCATCCACGATCAACACCCGCCGTGTGCGGCGGCTGCTTGTGGTGGGTAGCACGGGGCGGTCCAGTTCATCCCGCACCGCGCTGGCGATCCGTTCGATCGTTAACGGTTTGTGCAAATAGGTTCCGGCCCCCAGTTGCTGGGCCTGCCGCACCAGCTCGCTGGCCTTGGTGAAGCCGGACATCAGGATGACGCGCTGGTCGGGGACGAGCTGGCGCAGTTTTTTGAATGTGGCCAGTCCGTCCAGCCCGTTCTCCATGATCATGTCGAGCATCACGAGATCGAAACGCTTGGCGTCCTGGCGGTAGAGGTGCACCGCAGCCATGCCGCTCGTGACGCCTTTGGCCTGGTAGCCGAGGGTCTGCAGCAGGTTAACCAGCACCTTGACCTGCGGATCGTCGTCGTCCACCACCAGAACGGACGCCGAGCCATGCGGCAGCGGCGTTTCACGGGGCGACGGCTCGGCGGCCTTGTCGCGGCAGATGGGAATGTAAACGTAGAACGTCGTGCCCCGGCCCTCGACGGACGTCAGGTCCACATAGCCGCCGTGATCCTTGACGATTCCATGGACAATGCTGAGGCCCAACCCCGAGCCCCTTTGCTTCGAGGCGCGTTTGGTCGTGAAAAAAGGATCGAAGATCTTGTCCTGGATCGCCGCGGGAATGCCCGTGCCGGTATCCGTGACGCTGACCTTGACGTATTCCCCGACATGAATCGAGTCGTACTGGCCGAACGGCTTGTCCAGGTATTGGTTTTCGGTTTGCACGCGCAATGTGCCGCCGTGCGGCATGGCATCCATGGCATTGCGGCAAAGGTTCTGTAGAACGCGCTGCATCTGATCGCGGCTGCCCTTGACCGGCAGCAGGTTCTTCGACAGGCGCAGGTCCGCGGCCACATTCGACGGCAGCGCGGTTTGCAGCATGCTGATGGTCTCCTGCACCAGATCGTTGAGAAAGAAGACATCTGTGCCGAGTTGGCCGCGCCGCGAAAGCGACAGGAGCTGCTGGGTGAGGTGCGCCATATCCGAAGCTGTGCGTTCGACCACGGTCAGGTGTTCCAGAGCCGGGGATGCGACGGGCAGTTCGCGGCGGATCAATTCCGGGTAGGCCATCAGCGGCGTGAGCAGATTATTGAAGTCGTGGGCAATCTGTCCGGCGACCGTGCCGGCCGTCTCCAGACGTTCGGCGCGCGCGATGCGCGCTTCGATCAGGCCCGTCTGATCGTCCCCGCTGTTGCGCGCATCGGCCACCGTGAGACACAACAGGGATCCATCGCCGCCGGCTGCATCCTTGGTGACATCCACTTCCGCGGCAAAAAAGACGCCGTTTTGCCGGCGTCCAATCGTCTGGATCAGCACGCGGTGATCGGATAGGAGCGCCTGATGGGCCAGATCGAGCACGCCGCCATCCACGCCTTCCAATAAATCGTTCAGCGCCAGGGCGCGCACACCGTCCGTTTTATAGCCCCAGAAGGCGTCCGCGAAAGTATCGACATTCTGAATCGCGCCCGCCCGGTCCACTATCAGCTGGCAAGCCGCGGGAACGGCTCCACCCTGCGGCGATTCTACCGTCCAAAGTTCCGGATCCTGATTAAGGACATCCGGGATTGGACTGGGCATCAGGTTGATCCTGACCAGATGGCGGTGACTGGAGGGCTTTTTTTCGTTGGGCTTCATGTAGGTTTAGATTCGATAAAAATGCACAGCCTTATACTAACAATTGCGACGGTGACTTCACAAGCCCTAAAAGCGCCAGCAATTCGCATTATGGCCTCTTGCGCAGGTCCGGACGACACGGAGGTCGTCCCTCCATTCACGAAAACACCCGTGATTCCCAAGTTTTTGGAGAGACGACCTCCGTGTCGTCCGTATTCTAGCGGCCATAATGAGAAT
>JANYBP010000025.1 GCA_025360745.1 bacterium | reverse complement strand
CAGAGGCCTGCCGCCCTCCAGAAGAATCCTCTAGCAAGTCTCGATGACGTTCCTTGGAGGGCGGCGGGCCTCCGTCGCCGCGTGGGCGTAGGGCGAAAGACTTGGCAGCAACATGGTCGCACCGTCCTTAGGCGAGGATTTTGGGGCGCCATCGATTCTTGACCATGCCGTTTTTTTTCAGTATTTTAGAGCTTAAGCATGACGCTCAAGACTCAAACCGGTGTCGCGTTCTTCGATGAAAAATACGACGGCGTTTTTGCCGGCCGTTGTTGGCTGATTACCGGCCCCGCCGGCGCCGGTAAGTCCGAGATCGCCCTGCAATTTTTGGCCCGCGGCATCGCCCAGCACGAACGTTGTCTGCTCTTATCCGTGCGGCGCGCCGTGGATACGGTGTTATGGGCCTCCGCCCACAGTCTGGGCATGGGGCAGGCCATCGAAAGCGGGCAGTTTTACGTGCTCGAATACGGCGACATCGTGCCCGGCCGCGATCAGGAACTGGATCCCAGCCTGCCCCCCGAAGGTTTTCTGGATTTGCAGCGCATCGTCAACGCCAATTCCATCCAACGCGTGGTGCTCGACACGGTCTTGCCCTGGGCCATGACATACAATCCGGACGTTCTGGGCGAACGGGTTTTTTCGCTGGTCCGCGCCTTCGAACGGATGAAATGCACCACGCTATTAACCCTGCCGCGCCCGGTCTCCGCCAACGCGGTCCGGTTGAAACAGGCGCTGGAAGCGGTCGTGCCCGTGGCGGTCGAATTGTCGCTCTCCCTGGAAACCGGACAGCGCGCCTGGCTGACCGGCAAGTATCTGGGAGAAAAGGCGGCGGAACCGCCCATCGCGTATGCAATCGTTCCGGGACAAGGCGCCCAGGCCTTGGCCGGGTTGCGTGCGAAACCGGAGCCGCTCAAACCGTCCGCCGAGCGCGCCAGTTTTTCCGCCGCGGTCTTCGGCGCCGAAAACCATGCGCAACGGGCGCCTGACCGGACCGCGCGCTTCGGCATGAAGATCATGAGGTGAGCATGTATCTGACACACTGGAACCTGCGGGAACAGCCCTTTCAGAATGTCGCCGATGCGCGTTTCGCCTACCTTTCGGAGCAACACCAGGAGGGACTGGCCAGACTGATTTACGTCGTGAAAAGCCGCAAATTAGGGGGCGCGCTGATCGGCGCCTACGGCGTGGGCAAAAGCATGATTCTGGAACTGCTGGCACGGAACGACGAGACCATGGCCGACACCCGCTTTATCCAGTTCGATGCGCCCGCGGGCGGCGCGGCCGGACTGGCCCGGCAGTTGCTGGGAGCGTTGAAACTCGACGTGCGTTTTACGGACGTGGACGGCGTCCTGGAAACGCTACGCGAGTTGACCGCTTCCAAGGCCGGTTTTCCCCACACCACGCTGGCGATCGACGAAGCCCAGATGATCCGCGAAACCGACTCGCTTGACTTCCTCCACCGGCTGACCAACTTCCGCATCTCCAAAGGCGCCGGTCAGCCCGATTCCCCGGCTTTTACCCTGATTCTGGCCGGTCACACCGAATTGGAACAACTGGTCGCCGGCAAGGCGGCCTTCCGCCAGCGGTTGACCACGGTCTGGCATCTTGAACCGCTGAACGAACGCCAGACTCTGGAATACGTGGAATACCGCATGCGCGCCGCCGGAGGCGATATCTGGGTCTTCGAAGAACATGCCATCAGCGACGCCTCCGCCGCGTCGGGGGGCATCCCCCGCGTGCTCAACAACATTTGCGATGTGGCGCTGATGCTGGGCTTCGCCCTGAACTCCACGCGCATTACCCGCAAGATCATGCAACAGGCCATACAGGAGGTTTGCCCGCCGCCACCCGTCAATAACCAGCCCACCAACGAGCCCACCGCCCAGGATGCGGGGCCGGTATGAATCTCGACGCATCATACGCCATTTTGATGGGCACGATCATCGCCGTGCTGGGCGCGGTATACTCCATCGCCAGCCTGGTCAAGCACCGCCGACGGCAGATCGAGAGCGAGACGTTGAAGTCGGTTTTAGAAGCCCGTGAACAAGGGCCTGAGCCCGCGCCGCCCGAACCGCCGACGCTACCGCCAACCGCCTTTCCGACCGCGGTCGTCAGTCTTCGTCCCGTTCCCGTCGTCAATCCAGCGCCGCCGAAACCGCGCCCCAGGGCGCTGATCGCATGGGTTCCGCCGGTGTTGACGGAGGGACCTCCACGCTTCAATCAATACATCACCTGGCCTGGCACAAAAACCGCCACGCCCGTGGCCGAGCGGGCGCCTTCGGCGCAGGATTACGTCTGGGATTAGCGGCGCGTCAGTACGCGATCAGCAGCGGCTCCTGGCCCGCCAGAACCGCATCGTCGGCCGCCCCGCTGCGGCGGATAAAGCGCACGCTTGAGGATTCTCCGGCCCCGGCGGTGAATTCGGCGCCGCGGGCCACCGGCTGAATTCTGGTGACGGCGTTGCTTGCATTCATCGAGGCGACAACCAGGCGCAGGGAGGATTCTTTCATCGCCTGAGCCAGGGATGCAACCCAGCGATCGCCGGGCCACTCCTTGAACATCAGGACGAATCCGTCGGCGCCCGTTTGCTGGGCGCGCGTTTCGAAAAGCTCGGGTTTCAAGGCCGCCGGCGCCTCGCATTCGACCACCGGTATCAGCCAGAGGCGGTAGTAGCGGGCGAACAGTTTGTTGATGTCGCGCTCGCTGCCGGGCAGCGTGTTCCAACTGCCATCGGCTTGCAGAACGCTTCCCGCCGGGCAGATCGCGGTCAGGTGCGCGACATCCTGCCGGACGGCGTTCAACTGCGCATCGGCTTCCGGCTCCGTGCGCGTGCCCGCCAGCAGCACGCCAAGGCGCATCGGCAGCGGGCCGGCCGATAGAGCGCTAAACTCGGCCGAGGCCTGCCCGCGCACGATCGAATGCACTGCGAGGCCCAGCCAGCCGAAACACATGTCAGGCGGCAACAGCAGGCATTCGGCAAAGGCGGGTTTGCCGTTCAGGTATCCCATGATGCCGTCGGCCCTGGCTTCCAGACGCAGGCGGACGGGTCCCGCCGCCGGCTTGTACTCCAGTTTACGTTCCGCCATCAGGCGGTTCCCGCTCCAGGTTTGCAGGCGCAGGTATCCATCGTCCGCCCAGCCAAAGCGGGCCATGTGCTCGGGCGTCCGGCAGATGTAAAGCCAGAAACTCCCGCGGGTCTTTCCGACCAGCGTTTCGACGAAGCTGTTTCGCAGACGCAGGGTGCCCAGCAGACGCAGCGTGCCCTCGGTGCGATTCGTCTCCGCGGCAAACACCGTTCCTCCGTTGTTCGCAACCGTCAAGGTTCCGCCATCCACCCACCAGCGGTTGGTGGAGATCGGCGCGCCGTTCATCTTTTCGGTCACGGTCCTGGTTTGCGGTTTGATGCGGCCGTACAATTGCCAGACCCTGGAATCCGTGGTTTTTTCCGCGATCGACTCCACCAGGGCATTCAGCGCCTCGGCGCCGGGCTGCGCGGTCAGGGCAAATTTCCAGACCGCCTCGCCGAGGGCCATGTGGTTTTTCGGATTCGCGCCCGCGTCCACAAGCCGGGCCATCGCCTTGCGGTGTTCCTCCGGCAGGGGCGTGAGGCGCACCAGCAGGGCCAGCGCGTTCACATTGTCGGGCGCCATTTCGACCAGCCGGCGCGCAACCGTCACGGCCTCGTCGCGGCGGCCATTTTCGCCGAGCCAGCGGGCCTGGGCCAGCAGGATCTCGACGTTATCCGGGAAAAGACGGGCATAGAGGTTCAGCGATTCCAGCGTGCGCTGGGGTTGTCCCTGGGCGGAATAAATTTCGGCGCGGCGGATGGCCAGCGCAAACTGGCCCGGCTCGAGTTCCAGACTCGCGTCGTATTCCGCGACGGCGTCGGCCAGGTCGCCCTTGCGCGAAAGCGCGTCCCCGACAAGCATGCAGGCCTTGGGACTGTCCGGCTCCAGCCGCTTCCATTCCCGCCAGAGCTCCACCGCGCGCTCGTACTGCCCGTCGAGATAAGCCGCCATGCCTTCCCGCTCGAGCCGGGAGCATTTGGCCTCGTCGGATTCGATCAGCCCTTTCTTGCCCGCGGGCGGGATCATGTAAAAAAGCGGCAGCGCCTCGTCGGGTTCGGGCTCGGGCACCGTCTCGGCGCGCACAACCCGGCTCGAGGAACCGGCCTGGCCCGGCTGCAGCTGCGAACCCGCCTCGGCGGCCACCTGGATGCCCGGCAGGACCGCCAGCAGGGCGCCCAACTGGGTGCGCGACTCGAAGGACGACGGCAGCCGCACCAGTAGTTTGACGCCGCTTTCCGCCAGCGCCGCGGCGCAGGGCCGCAGCCAGGCGGCGAGTGTCTGCATTGTCGTCGACCGCATTCCCGCAAAGTTGATCAGCACCCCTTCCAAACGCGCGCGGTCCACCCTTTCGGCCAGCACGGTCGGGGTGATACGGAGCATGTCGCGCTCGTCGGCGATCGCCACCTGGGGAATCAGCCGCAGATGGTGAACTTTGGCAAGTTGCCGGTAAAAGCCCAGATCCAGGCCGCCCGCGCTCTGCGAACCCGGCGCCGCGGCGTCCAGCCACTTCGGGCTGAGGTCGGTGAGACGGAAGGAGTTGTCGGCAATCCATTTCAAGGCATGCGATTCATATTCTCCACCCGGCGCCCAGCACGCCACTGTCGGCGTCAATGGCCGGACTTCCATGCCGTTCAGCCGGGCGCGCGCCACGCCCTTGCTGGGCGACCACACGCTCACGCCGATCAGGCCCGGCCGCAGGTCCTCGCGCAGCAGGTTGCGGCTGTGGAACAACTCCTGCCCGTCCAGCGAGGCGGAGACATACTGATTGCGCAGGAACACCTCCAGGATATGCTCGCTTTGCGGACTCAGCGCCACATGCGAAGAGGTCAGCGTCAGGCGCGAGACGTCCATCTTTTTCTGGCCCAGACAAACCTCGCCGGCCTCATTCAAGCCGAGGTAAACGTAGGATTGGTCGTCGGCCGAGGCCCGGAAATAAAGCCCGAACTGCCCGTTTTCCAGGCGGAAGCGAATCTTGGCGTTGATGTCGGCCAGCAGGTCGCTTCCGGCCAGCCACATCTTGGCGCCGGTGGCATTGGTGGCCGCCGAGAGAATCAGCCCGCCCTTGGAATCCCGGCTCAGGCGGCCCCAATCCACAACCCAGGCCGAGGCCAGCGGTTCGCCTTTTTTCTCCAGGATCAGCGTGCTCTTCGGCCAGGAGTTTTCCAGATGCGCCACCAGTTCCCGGCCCGACCAGGCGGGCTTGACGTGCAGCCGGTTCAAGCGGTGCGGATCGCTGTTGCGAGTGTTCAACGCCAGATTGCCGAGGATGAACGCCAGCGGGTAGCGCTCGGCCACCAGGCCCAGGTTCACCGGCTGTGTCATGATCGAGCGGTGCTGGAACTGGCCGAAATTGCCGTAGGGAAAGGCGTAGGCCAGCGGTTTGATGCCGAGGTTATGCTTGATCTGCGCCAGACACTGGTCGTGGTCGTCTTTCAGCCGCTGCTGAAACTCTTCCAGCGACTCGTAGCGCTGCTCGGTGGAATTCCAGATCGGCGAGGTCATGAACCCGCCCAGCAGACCTTTGGGACTGGTTATCACCCGGCGGAAACCGTCGTGACTCTGCGCCCCGATTTCCCAGAGCCCCGAACCAACCATGTTGCCGAGATAGGGCCATAACATGGCGGCGGAATCGCCGTCCACGATCGGCTTCGTCCAGAGAAACATCACGGTGTTCCAGCCGAAGCGCCGGAGAATGGAGAAGGTGGTGAAATACGAGGTCTTGCGGGACTGGTCCATCGTCACCAGCACCGCCTTCTGAGGCACGGGGCGTCCGCGGCAGATCAGCCCTTCGACATCCGAAAGGGTGATCGGCACATACCCGGCGGCGCGCATGGCCATCAGATGCTCGCGAAACAGCTCCGGCGACACCTCTCCGTCCTTGCGGGAAATGCCGTCGTAGGCGATGGCCACAAAAGCCTCCGCCCGCCGCAGTTCCGCCGCGCCGGCCTTGGGCCACAACCAGAGTCCGACCGATGGTTTCAGCAGCACCCAGGCGGTGATCGCGACGCTGATGAACAGCAGGTAGTGCAGCCACTGCTGCCCGTAACCGACCTTGCTGGGCTGGACGGGACGGCGGGCGAAAAGCGCCTGGTCCCATTCTTCGCATGGCGCGTTTCCAGGCGCACCCGCCGGCGCGGGAATGGGATCCGGGAGCGGACCGGACTTAGTATCGTTCACCTTGTCCCCCATTTCGTTTTGCGGACCGTCAGCAGGGAGTAGTAGCCCTGCCAGCTGAAAAAGAGCGTGTAGGTGATGGTGAAAAGAAAAGCGGTCCACCAGTATGACCGGCCGGTTTTTTCCAGGTAGTAGAACGACCATAACAAGGTCACGAGCAGCACGCCGCCAACATAGAACGCCACCGGCCGGTCGTACATGAACGGCCCCAGCACCAGCGCGTTGAACATCACCAGCGGCGAGATCAGCGGCAGCAGCGCCATCGTGTACCAGGAGACCACCGCGACCGGATGCTTGCGCCACATCCAGCGGCCGGCGAACAGCAGTTCGCGGATCCAGGAACGTTTCCAGCGGGCCTGCTGACGCACATATTTGCCCCACTTTTCAGGCACGATCGTGGTCGCCAGCGCCTCGTCGTCGTAAAGAATGCGGTAGTCCCTGAGCAGGTAGTTGGTCAGACTGCGGTCGTCGCCGAAGGTGCAGTAGCGGCCGAGGAATCGCTGGTGCAGCCAGCGATCGAGCGTGTTCAGGACGCAGGATTTGCGGTAGGCCGAAAAACAGCCGGGACAGCAGCTCACCGCCCCGAAGACACTTTCGGCGGCTTTCATCACACGGTAGGAGACGAAGTAGCGCACATCCTGCATCTTCGAGAGCGAGTTGGTCTGCACGTTCTCGACGTCGGTATGGCCGGCCACGGCGGCGACGGTCGGATTAGCCAGTCCCTGCAAGACCTTGCGGATGGCGCCCGGCATCAGGAAGCTGTCCGAATCCACGTACACCAGAAACTCCGCGTGGGCCAGCAGCGCGCCGATCGCCATGCCGTGCCGCTTGCCCTTGTTGGTCTCGAAATCCACGATGGTCAGCGTGGGGTGACGCCCCTGCGCCAGCCGCATCTCGGCCAGCGTGTTGTCGGTCGATCCGTCGTTCACCACGATCGCTTCCAGGCGATCCTTCGGGTAGCCCTCCGCGTAAATACGGCCGATCGTTTTGCCGATCGAATCGCCTTCATTGCGCGCCGCCACGATCACCGCCACCGTGGGCAGGAACCCGACATCCGGCGGAGCCGCATAAAAGGCCGCGATGATGAAACGCGACAGGATAAAGACGCCCACCACAATGCTGTAGACGTTGACCCAGGGCTGGTACCAGAAAAACTCGATGTTGTTCAGTTTGACAACCACGGCGAAGGCCAGCAGCGCGATGCCCAGGCATGCGATCATGATCGTCAGCCCGCGGGAGGTGGCGCGCCTGCTCAACTGGTCGCGCGACGCCCCCTCGACCCCCTCAGGTTCCGGCGTCCGCGGCAGCGTCTCCTCGATTTCCGCCGTCAAGCGGGCCTGGCAGAAGGGACACACCGACGGCGCCATCGCGCGAACGGTATGGATGCTCATCCGGCAGGCCGCACACCGGCATTTGCGCCCGATCGGCCCAGACACGGGATCGACCGAGCGCATTTCGCCCGGCCCCAACCTCGTCGGCCCCAACCTCGTCCGTAGAGAGTCCACTGTTTCCCCCGAACTCATGAGCGCCTTTTTTTGAGCGTTATACCGGCCATGTGCGTGCGCATGATACACGCTCTGTAACGGAGCGTAAGATGACATTTATATATCATGTCATCAAGTCCCAAGTGCAGCAGTTCAGCAATTCGCATTATGGCCTCTTGCGCAGGTCCGGACGACACGGAGGTCGTCCCTCCATTCACGAAAACACCCGTGATTCCCAAGTTTTTGGAGGGACGACCTCCGTGTCG
>JANYBP010000013.1 GCA_025360745.1 bacterium | reverse complement strand
AACTACCACCCCAAGCACCGCCCAGAATCACATCCGCCGGATCACTCGAAATGCCATAGTGGCTACAGACTTTTCAACGGAACTCCTCGATTATCGAGGATTTACGACATTCAGCCTCTCGAATAGCGAAAGTCCGGCTAGAATACGGACGACACGGAGGTCGTCCCACCAAAAACTTGGGAATCACGGGTGTTTTCGTGAATGGAGGGACGACCTCCGTGTCGTCCGGACCTGCGCAAGAGGCCATAATGCGAATTGCTGCTTTGCGTCAGATTCGCGCTTGTGTGCGAAGGGCGATTTGATAACATTGCGGTTTCATGTGGCGACGACCAGCGCAAGGAGGAACCAGACATGCCGGCTTTTGAAATTCAAGATGTCATGAAGATGCTGCCACACCGGTTTCCCTTCCTGCTGGTGGATCGCGTGCTGGAGTGCGACGATGTGAAGCGCATCGTCGCGATCAAAAACGTGACGATTAACGAGCCCTTTTTCCAGGGGCACTTCGTGGGCAACCCCGTGATGCCCGGCGTGCTGCAGATCGAGGCCATGGCGCAGGTCGGCGGTATTCTGATCAGCCGTATCCACCAGAAGAATTCGCGGCTGCCCTATTTCATGTCGGTTGACGGCTGCCGTTTCCGGCGCATTATCCGGCCGGGTGATCAGATGCGGATCGAGATGGAAATCATCGCGTCCAAGCGCCTGGTTGTGAAGATGCTCGGCAAGGTGCTGGTGGACGGGCAACTGGCCAGCGAAGCCACCATCATGTGCATGGTGACCGACGAGGTGATCGGCGAATGAAGGGAGTGCATCCGATGGCGGTGGTGGCGCCGGGCGCCACGCTGGGAGCGGACGTGGAAATCGGTCCGTTCTGTTTCGTCGGTCCGAACGTCACGCTCGGCGACGGCGTGCGGATCATGCCGCACGCTTACCTGGATGGCTGGACCACGCTGGGGGCCGGCTGCACGGTCTTTCCGTTCGCCAGCGTGGGAGCGCAGACGCAGGATTTGAAGTTCAAGGGCGGCCGCGCGGCCGTGGAGATCGGCGCCGGCACCACGCTCCGCGAATCCGTCACGGTGCATGCGGCGACGGCGGACGGCGGCGTGACGCGCATTGGCGAGGGCTGTCACATCATGGCTTACGTACACGTCGCTCACGACTGCCGGCTGGGTGACAGGGTGATCATCTCCAACGCCACGCAACTGGCCGGGCATGTCACGATCGAGGACGACGCCGGGATTTCCGGGGCCTGCGGGGTGCCGCAATTCGTGAGGATCGGCAGGATGGCCTATGTGGGCGGCATGACGAAGGTCGTGCAGGATGTGGCGCCCTATATGCTCTGCGACGGCAGCCCGGCGACGCTGCATTCGCCGAATCTGGTGGGGCTGAAACGGCACAATTTATCGGCGGCGGCCCAGGCCGCGCTGCGCAAGGCCTTCAAAATCCTCTGCCGCGACGGACTGAACACCACGCAGGCGCTGGAGCGGATGCGGACCGAACTGCCGGCCTGCGAGGAAATACAGCATCTGATCCGGTTTATCGAAACTTCGGAACGCGGTGTCTTGAAATAGCCGGGGTTTTGCGCCCCGGGGAGTCGTGCGCAACATGCGGACAGGAAGACCAGCCATGACTACTCAGAGCGAGGTGGAAGGTGGAGGGTGGAGGGTGGAGGGTTTTTGGCGGCGGGCACTGACGATATTGGGCCTGCTGGCGCTCGGCGCCGCCTCGGCTGGCGCGCAGGGCGCTGGGGCGCCAGCTTCCTATGGCGGCATGTCCACCTCGCCGGCGATCACGGCCGCGATGCTGACCAACTCCAACGGCACGGTCAATTTTTCGTTCGATCAGGTGGACGTGCGGGCGCTGGTCAAGTTGATGAGCGATTTGACCGGACGCAGTTTCATGGTGGACGATGCCGTCAAGGCGCGGATCACCGTGGTCGCGCCTGGCGTGCCGGTGTCGGAACTGTACCCCCTCTTTGTCGGCGTGCTGGAGTCCGCGGGCTGCGGCTTGATCGATCAGGGCCGGGTCGCGCGCGTGGTGCTCCTGCCGCCGCGGGGCATGCCGCCCGCGCCGCTGGCCTCCAGTAACGCCATGATCACCGGAACCGGGATCGTCACGCGCCTGGTGCGGCTGCAAAATCGCAACGCGCTTGAGATCAAGAAGGCGCTGGACGGCGTCACGGGCCGGGACAAGGTCAGCGCCATCGCGGCGGTGGAAAGTTCCAATCACCTGGTGATCACCGATACCGTCGGCAACATCCGCCGCATGGAGGCGCTGATCGCGCAGTTGGACCAACCCGGGCTTGGCGTCGGGACGGAAGTGGTCGCGCTGCGCTATCTCGACGCGACGGAGGTGGCGCAGCAGTTCAACGATATCTACAGCCGGCGCGAAAAGGTCACGCAGGCCGCCTCGGGGCAGACGCCCAACAACGCCGGTCCGAATAACCGCGCGTTTTGCCTGGTCGCCGTTCCGTACGCCAACAGCGTGGTGGCCATCGGCGCGCCGGCCGAGATCAGCGATTTCAAGAGCACGGTGGCCAAAATCGACGTGATGTCGCCCAGCGGGCTGGGCAACCTGCACACCGTGTTTTTGAATTACCTGAGTTCCGACGAAGCGGCCAGGGCGCTGAATAATCTCTTCGGCAACACCAGCACCGCGCCGGGCAGCGGCAAGACGGCGCCGCAGCAGATCATCTATGCCGGCGGCAGCCGCCCGGCCGATCCGCGGCGGCGCATCTGGATCGAACCGAGCGCGGCCAACAACGCCCTGCTGGTGGACGCCTCGCCGATCGATTTCGAGCGCATTCGCGAACTGATCGCCGAGCTGGACTGCATGCCCGAGCAGGTCTTGATCGAGGTGCTGATCGCCGAAACCAGTTGGGCCGACGGTTCCGAATTCGGCATGCAGATCGCGGCGGTGCAGGTGCCCAGTCAAAACGGCAAATCGGCCCTGCAGGGCGCGATCACCGAGCCCGACGCCGGTTCGGCGACGCTGCTCAATTCCCTGCAAAACAACCTCTTCCCTAACGGTATCTCCTTCGGCTTGGGCTACCGTTCCGGCACCGACAACAACGGCAATCCCATCATGAGTTATCCGGCCGCCCTGAACCTGAATGCGGTCAAGTCCAAGAGCGACTTCAAGGTGCTTTCGAACGTGCCGCTGCTGACCCAAAACAACAAGGAAGCCTCGGTCAGCGTGGTCAACAACATCCCGATCCTGAAGTCCACCATCAGCGCCGGCGCGGGCACGGCGCGGGACGTGATTCAGAACATCGAACGCATGGATGTCGGCATCAAGCTGAAGATGACGCCGCGCATCAACCCGAACCACGATGTGACGCTGATTCTCAATCCGGTCATCGAAGCCGTGACCCAGACCACCGGCTCCGGACCGGACGCGAACTTCACGCCGACCATCGCCCGGCGCGAGGTTTCGACCACGGTCACGGTGCCGGACGGGCGGACGATCGTGATCAGCGGCCTGATCCGCGAGGATCGGCGCAAATCAATCGCGCGGGTGCCGATCCTTGGGTCCATCCCGCTGCTGGGCTGGTTTTTCCGGCATACCAAGGATTCGGTGGAGCGCACCAATCTGATCATTTTTGTGACGCCGCGGGTGGTCACGGCCATGGCCGCCGCCGAGAAGGCGACGGAGAACCTGGGGCGGCGGACCGGCATGCCGGCCGCCAGCGTCGTGATGGGCGTCGGAACCAACGACCTGCCGCGTCCATGAGGACGGGGAACCCCGTATGACTACGCACAGGCACAATACGCCGGCCAAGCCGCCGCGGGAAGATTGCCGTTCGGTCTGCCTTGAGCTGGGCATTCGCTTCTTCGACGAAATCCCCGATCAGTTGCTGGACCCCGCGCTGGTGGCCAAAGTTCCGGTGGAATGGGCCCAGGCCCATGCGCTGCTGCCCGTGCGCTGGGAAGGGCGCGTGGCCGTGCTGACTTCCGATCCGGCCGTCAGCGCGCGCCAGGAGGAACTGGCGCTGCTGCTGGGGGTGGACCTGCTGCCGCTGGGCGCGCGGATCGAGGATATTCGCGCGGCCATCAACCGCTGCTACGAAAAGAAGTCGGAAACCGCCGAAGGCTTCCTGCGCGACATGCGGGCGCGCGAGACGGGCGAGACGCCGGACGATGTGCGCAGCGACGACCTGCTGCGCGCGGCGGGTGGCGATGCCCCGGTCACGCAACTGGTCAACCTGATCCTGCTCGAGGCGCTCAAGGCGCGGGCCTCGGATATTCATATCGAACCGTTCGACAATTATATCCGCGTCCGCTACCGCGTGGACGGCGTGCTCTACGAGCAGTCCGCCCCGCCCAAGCATCTGGAGCGGGCGCTGGTCTCGCGCCTGAAGGTCATGTCGCACATGGACATCGCCGAACGCCGCCTGCCCCAGGACGGCCAGGCGCGGGTGCGGATCGGCGAGCGCGAGATCGACATACGCGTTTCGACCCTGCCGGTGGCGGAAGGCGAACGGGTCGTTCTGCGTCTGCTCAACCGCGACAGCTCGCGTGTCACGCTGCGCGATCTCGGCATGCCGTCCGTCGTGCTGGAGCCCTTCCAGCGGCTGCTGGAGGAGCCGCACGGACTGATCGTCGTCAGCGGCCCGACGGGCAGCGGCAAGACGACCACGCTCTACGCGGCCATCCGGCAGACCGATACGACGGGGCGCAACGTGCTGACGATCGAGGAACCGATCGAATATCAACTGCCCGAAATCGGCCAGATGCAGGTCAAGGCCAAGATAGGTCTGACCTTCGCGCGCGGCCTGCGTCACATGCTGCGCCAGGATCCCGACGTGATTCTGATTGGCGAGACGCGCGACGCCGAGACGGCCGAAATCGCCGTGCGCGGGGCGCTTACCGGACACCTGGTCCTGACCACCCTGCATACCAACGATGCGCCCAGCGCCGTGGTGCGGATGATGGATATCGGCGTCGAGCCGTACCTGCTCGCGGCGTCGCTGCGCGGCGTGCTCTCCCAGCGGCTGGTGCGGCGGCTCTGCCCCCATTGCCGCGTGCCGGCCGTGGCGTCAGAGGCCGACCTGAGGGCGCTGGGCGGCGCGGCGCGCCGCATCGGCGACCGCGCGTTGTGGGCCGCCGGCGCGGGTTGCGACGCCTGTCTGAAAGGCTTTATGGGGCGGGTGGGAATTTTCGAGCTTTATATGATAGACGAAGCCGCGCAAAGCGTGATCCGCCACGGCGCCGATGCCGCGGAGAAACTGCGGGTCATGCCGGGCGTCTGCCGCATTTCGCTGGTGGAGGACGGCCTCGACAAGGCCATGGCTGGCGAGACCAGTCTGTCGGAAGTGCTTTACGTCGTGGGCCGCGTCGCCTAGGGCCGGAGATGCGGACGTTCGCATACAAAGGATTCGACGCCGCCGGGACCGCGCGCCGCGGTCTGATCGAGGCGCTGGATCTGCGCGACGCGCGCGGCAAATTGGCGGAGCGCGGGCTGATGCCCGAGACCCTGATTCCCTCCGAAGCCGCGACCACGCCGGGTCAGCGCGGCGGCGCCTTCAAGGCCGAGACGCGCGCCTTTGTTTACCGCGAACTGGGCGTGCTGCTGACCGCCGGCATGCCGCTGGTGAGCGCGATCGAGATGCTGATCCAGTCGCCCGAGCTGGCGGAGGTTTCCAACGTGCTGGCGGGCGTGCGCGACCGCGTGCGCGACGGCGCCCCGCTGGCCACGGCCGTGTCGGAAGCGGGGCGCGAAGTGACGCCGCTCGAACAGGCCATCCTGGAGGTGGGCGAGCGTTCCGGCGGGCTGGGGGAGATGCTCGAAAAGCTGGCGGGCTTTCTGGAGGAGGAGCAGCGCCTGCGCGAGCGCATCGTCTCGGCCATGATCTATCCCTGCATCATTCTCAGCTTCGCATTGATCATGGCCACGATCATGCTCGGCGTGGTGATCCCCTCGGCCGGCAAGGTCTTGATGGCGCAAAGCCGCGTGCCGCTGCCGCTGCTGACGCGCGTCATGATGCATGTGGGGCAGACGCTGATCTGGATTCTGCCGCTCGCGATCGCGGGCGGCGCGGCGGCGGTCTGGGCCATGCGGCGGCGGCTGCGGCGGGATGCGGACTATCGCCTGCGCTGGGACCGCCGCCTCTTCCGTTTGCCGGTGGTGGGCCGGGGTCGGCGGCTGGTCGCGGGCCTGCGCTGCTCCCGCACCCTGGCCGTGCTGCTGCGCGGCGGCGTGCCGCTGGTCGAAGCCGTGCGCCTGGCCGGCCGGGCCACCGGCAGCGTCTGGCTCGGCGCGCGGGTGGCGGAGGAGGGCGACGCCCTGCGGCATGGCCGCAGTCTGGCCGAGGTTTTCCGGCGCGTGCCGATTCTTTCGGAAATGCTGCCGGCCTGGATTCAGGCCGGCGAGGCCAGCGGCTCGCTGGAACGCATGCTGGAAAGCGGCGGCGACGCCTTCCAACACCGCTGGGAACGCTTCATTACCCGCGCCCTTGGCGTCATGGAACCGTTGCTGATCCTGCTGATCGGCGGCTTTGTGCTGTTGGTGGTCCTCTCGATCATCCTGCCGATCGTTTCGATGAACAAGGCCATGGGGTAGGCCGGTGACGACCGCCGGGCAGTTTATGCGGTTCGATCGCGTCGTCGGGCCGGACGCCGCGCGCCAGGCCGTCTATCGCGAAAAGCGCGCGCTTTACCGGCGACTATTTCCCGCTCTCAAACCGCCGCTAAACAGGCTATAACGGTTCGCGATGCAAACCTTTCTCGGTATCGGCCTCGGCCCCATCCAGACCGGCATCTTTCTCGAAGGCGCGTTCCGCGGCGGATTCGATCGTCTCGTGATCGCCGACGTGGATGCCGCGCTGGTCGCGGCGCTGCGTCGGAGCGGCGGAAAGCTTCAGTTTAATCTCGCGACCAGCCAGGCCGTGACCTCGCACACCATCACCGGCCTGGAAATATTCAATCCGGACGTTCCGGCGGATCGCGAACAGTTGATCGCCGCGGCCGCCGCGGCGGGCGAGATTGCCACGGCGCTGCCGAGCATCGCCTTCTATAAAAATATCGGGGGGTGGCTGCGCGAAGGTTTCGAGCGCGCGCCGGACCGGCGGCGCTTCGTCTACGCGGCGGAAAATCACAACCAGGCCGCCGAGGCGCTGGAGACCGCCGCCGGGTCGTTTCCCGCCACGCATTACCTGAATACGGTGATCGGCAAGATGAGCGGCGTGCTCCCCGCCGCGGAATGCGCGCGGCGCAATCTGTCCGCGCTGACACCACTGGCAGATCGCGGACATCTGGTCGAGGAATTCAATCGGATCATGATCCAGTCCTGCGATGGCATCGAAGAACGGCGGGTGCGCAACCTGATTGCCAAGTCCGACCTGCTACCCTTCGAGGAAGCCAAACTCTATGGCCATAATGCGCTGCATCTCTGGCTCGGATTGCACGCGCAGCAGCGCGGGCTGCAACTGATGGACGAAATCTCCGCTCAACCGGCTTTGCTGGCGCGGGCGCGGGCGGCCTTTGTCGGAGAGGTCGGCGCGGCGTTGTGCCGGAAGCGGGCCGGCGTGGACGAACTCTTTACGCCGGACGGCTTTGCCGCCTACGCCGATGACCTGCTGCGGCGCATGGTCAATCACTTTCTGGCCGATCGCGTGGAACGCGTCTGCCGCGATCTGGAACGCAAACTGGGCTGGGATGACCGCTTGATCGGTGCGCTCCGCCTGGTTCTGGGCCAAGGGCTGGAACCGGCCGTGTTGGCGGAAGGGGCCGCGCTGGGCGCGTGTAAATTATTCGGCGGCGACCGCGGTAAAATCCGCGTCGGCCTCGAGGCGCTGTGGGGGAAATGGGATCGTGAGGCTGAGACGGTCTGGATGCGGATATCGCCGTAAATTTCCGCGTTTCCGCGACTCCGGTGCGCCAAGCAAGCTTGGCAGAACTCACAAACTGAAAGGTGTTTGTCTCATGAAATGACCGTTGCATGAGTAGCGGCACGGACATTCGTAAGGGCAACCGCACGGATGGAGCTCTGTGTCAGCGAATGGGCGAGC
>JANYBP010000093.1 GCA_025360745.1 bacterium | reverse complement strand
GTCATCGAGACTTGCTAGTGTAGTGTCCCGAAAATGACTATACATATATCAAGCCAGTGTTCGATGCCTATTCGCGGAAATCCCAGCAAAAGCCCCGATTTCATATGTCTAGCTATTTAAGGGACACTACACTAGAGGATTCTTCTGGAGGGCGGCAGGCCTCTGCCGCCGCGTGGGCACAAGGCGAATAGCTTATGGATGGAATGTCGGAACGACGTTAGGCGAGGATTTGGGTTTACGCTGCGGACTTGAGGAGCGCGGCGGCTTCGGGTATCCTGCCGGTTCACACACGCGAAGGGGCGCCGGCCATGAGCAAAACCGATTTAAAAAACGCGTATCGCACGATCATGGAGGATCATTTTCCGGGTCGTATGGAAATTCGCTTTTTCGACGAAGCCAGTCCGGCCCAGACGTTGTCCTACGAAAAGGTCGCCTGGACCATTGACGGTGTGCGTACAGGGCTGCGTTACGGCGAAAACCCCGGGCAGCAGGCGGCGCTTTACCGGCTGGTGGGCGGCAACCTGACGCTGGGCGAAGTGCGGACCATCCAGCCCGGCCGCCATCTGGCTTCGGATATCGAATTGCTGCAGTCCGGCAAGCATCCCGGCAAGATCAACATCACGGACGCCGACAACGCGCTGAACATTCTGCGCTACCTGCCGGAAGAGCCCTGCGTGGCGATCGTCAAACACAACAATCCATGCGGCGTCGCGCGCCGCCCCGTGCTGGCCGAGGCTTACCATGCCGCCTACATGGCCGATCGTCTGGCGGCCTTCGGCGGGGCCATAGCGCTCAACCGCGAAGTGGATCGCGACACCGCCGCACGGATCGCGGCGCAGTACGCCGAGGTGGTGGTGGCGCCGGAGTTCGCCCCGGGCGTGATGGATATTTTCGCCCGCAAGAAAAATCTGCGCGTCATGCGCATCGCCAACATGGCGCGCCTGCGGGACTTTGCCGGCGCCGTGACGCCGGACTTCAAGGCGCTGGTGGACGGCGGGGTGATCGTGCAGACCTCCTTCGTGCCGGTCACGCTGCGCCGCGAGGATCTGCTGCCGGCGGTGGCGCAGTATAAGGGTCAGGAATATCGCGTGACCCGCGCGCCGAGCGACGCGGAAATCGCCGATTTGCTGTTCGGCTGGCTGATCGAGTGCGGCGTGACCAGCAATTCCGTGCTGTTCGTGAAAGACGGCGTTACCGTGGGCATCGGCACGGGGGAACAGGATCGCGTCGGCGTGGCTGAAATCGCCCGCGACAAGGCCTACCGCAAGCTGGCGGATCGCCTCTGCTGGGAAGAGCGGCAGGTGGCCTACAACAACCTGGCGGCGGCCGACGCCGGGTTCAAGGCGGAACTGGACGCCGAGGTGGCGCGGCGCAAGGGCGGATTGATCGGCGCGAGCATGGTCTCGGACGGCTTCTTCCCATTCCGCGACGGCGCCGAGGTGGGCTTGCGCGAAGGCGTCACGGCGATCGTGCAGCCAGGCGGTTCGGACCGCGATTTCGAAACCATCCAGGCCTGCAACGAATTCGGCGCCGCCATGGTGTTTACGGGACAGAGGTGTTTCAAGCATTGAGTCATTCGCATGCCGTTTGTGGGAGTAGGTTGTCCATGCCTGAAATGAAGTCAACCATGTCAATCGGGTCATAGAAAGAGAATAAAATGGACACCTTGAAGCGAACAATCTTTCCCGGCCCCAAGGGGCCGGTGGTGCTGGTAATCATGGATGGCGTTGGCGTCGGAAAGTTTTCCGAGGGCGACGCGGTGCGCTCGGCGCTCAAGCCGAACCTGGACTGGCTGCGCGAGCACGCGCTCTACAGCGAGTTGAAGGCGCATGGAAAGGCCGTGGGGCTGCCCAGCGACGAGGACATGGGCAACAGCGAGGTTGGCCATAACGCCATCGGCTGCGGGCGCGTCTACGACCAGGGCGCCATGCTGGTCAACGCCTCGCTCGCCAGCGGCGCGATTTTCCGCGGCCCCGTCTGGCGCTCGCTGACGGAACCCTGTCTGGCGAAGGCTGCGACGCTGCATTTCCTGGGGCTTTTTTCCGACGGCAACGTTCACAGCCACATAGACCATCTCAAGGCCATGCTGACGCAGGCCCACAAGGAGGGGGTGCGGCGCGCGCGCATCCACATTCTGCTCGATGGCCGCGACGTGAGCGAGACTTCGGCGCTGGATTACGTCGAGCCCTTCGAGGCCTTTCTGGCGGCGTTCAACGCCGACGGCCGGTCGGACTACCGGATTGCCTCCGGCGGCGGGCGCATGGCGATCACGATGGATCGTTACAATGCCGACTGGTCCATGGTGCGGCGCGGCTGGCAAATCCATGTGCTGGGCCAGGGCCCGCAGTTTCCCTCGGCGCGGGCGGCCATCGAGGCGGCGCGCCTGGCCAGGCCGGGCGTGATCGACCAGGACCTGCCGGGTTTTGTGATCGCCGAGCACGGGCAACCCGTGGGGCCGATTCGCGACGGCGACAGCGTGGTGTTCTTCAATTTCCGCGGCGACCGTGCGATCGAAATCAGCCGGGCCTTCGAAGACGAAGAGATGCCGGAGTTCGACCGCGGCGCGCGGCCACGGGTCCGCTATGTCGGCATGATGCGTTACGACGGCGACCTGCAGATACCCAAGGCCTTCCTGGTGGATCCGCCGGCGATCGACCGCACGATGGGGGAATATCTGGCGCGCGCCGGCGTGCGGCAACTGGCGATCAGCGAAACGCAGAAGTTCGGGCACGTCACCTATTTTTTCAACGGCAACCGTTCCGGCAAGTTCGACCAGGGGTTGGAGGATTACGTGGAGATCAAGTCGGATATCGTGCCCTTCGATCAGCGGCCGTGCATGAAAGCCGCGGAGATCACCGACCGGGTGATCGAGGCCGTGCGCGGCGGAACCCACAAGTTTATCCGCCTGAATTATCCCAACGGCGACATGGTCGGACATACGGGCAACTACCAGGCCACGCAGATCGCCGTGGAGATGGTGGACCTCTGCCTGGGCCGGTTGTTGCCGGCGCTGCGCGAGACGGGCGGTATTCTGGTGTTGTCGGCCGATCACGGCAACGCCGACGATATGTACGAACACGACAAAGGCGGCGGCAAGATCAAACGCGACACCGCGAGCGGGCGGATCAAGGTCAAGACCAGTCATTCGCTGAATCCCGTGCCGGTGGTGGTGTACGATCCGGCGGGCACGGCTGGCGCGCGGCTGTCGGCGCGCACGGGACTGGGGATCGGCAGTCTGGCCGCAACCTGCCTGCGCCTGCTCGGATTCGAGCCGCCCGAGGGCTACGACCCGAGCGTCGTCGAGTTGACGGGCGCCGGGCGCTGACTGTCCGGCGTCCGTTTTTTTTTACATGTCGCGCTTTTTTCCATTGCGCCATGGCAGCATCGCTGTCTATACTTCCGAATGCTATTGCGAATGAAAACCACGGCGCACGGAAGGAGCGGAAAACAATGAGTGTCAAGCGGCATTTCGTATTAATCGGCTTGGCGGTGAGTCTGGCGGGCGGCGCGGCTATGGCGCAAGTGGCGGGGGCGCCGGGCGAAGGCGCGGCGGTTCGCAAGAGCATGCGGATTCGGGAAATCACGGGTTTGGGCCGCAACGCCCTCATGCAGTCGCCGCAGTATAACGCATCGGGTATGGCGGCCAAGATGCCGCCCAGAAACTGGGCGCAAATTTCCGTGATTTTCGACGCGCCGAACGACAAGGACAGTTGGACGGACGATGTGGGCGCGCAATTTTACGTGCTGCTCTACAATCGGGTGCGCGAGGAGTATTCGCTGCTGCGCAACAGCCAGCAACTGGCCGACGTGGGCTACGGCCGCGGCCATCAGAGCGCCATGTATGTGCGGCCGGCGGCCTTGTTGCGCTACGGCGAGGTGGTGGGCGTGGCCGTGGAACTGCGGGTCAAGGGCGAGGTGGTGGATGGCCTGACCGACAGCAAACTGCCGGGCGGGAAGAAGTTGACGGACAAGTGGTGGGAAAATCCCAAGTTGACCGTCCGCGACGGGTATCTGCTCAAAAAATCCGAGACACCGTTTGCGTTGCTGGCGGTGGACGATTTCGAATACGTCAAATAAGGCACGGGCATGTTTGCATCCCAACGCATTTTGTCGCTGAATATCGGGGCCAGCAAACTGGTGCTGGCCGAATTTGGGATGGCGCGGAGCGGCGGGCTGGAACTGGTCCGGTACGGTATCGCCCCGCTGGGGGTGGATCCCGACAGTACGGCCGATGCCTCCGCCTACATCGTCTCCGCGCTGCGCGACCTGCTGCGCGAAAGCGGCATCCGGCCCGGGCCGGTGGCGGTCTCCATCGCGGGCCAGGTGGTGTTTCCGCGCTACGTCAAGCTGCCTCCGACCACGCCGGACAAGGTTGGCCAGATGGTGCGCTACGAAGCCCAGCAGAACGTGCCGTTTCCGATGGACGAGGTGGTTTGGGACTACCAGTTGATCGGCCAGGAGGGGTCGGGCGATCTGAGCGTCATGCTGGTGGCCGTGAAGACCGATATCGTCGAGAATCTCACGGCCTGCATCGAGGCGGCGGGCCTGGAGGCCGAGCGGGTGGACGTCTCTCCGATGGCGCTCTACAACGTTGTGCGTTACAACTACAGCGACCTCGGCGGTTGCACCATGGTGCTGGACATGGGGGCGCGCGCCACGAACGTGATTTTCGTGGAGGGCGGGCGGATATTCAGCCGCAGCATTCCGGTGGCGGGCATCGCGATCACCAAGGAACTGATGAAGGAGTTCGAACTCTCCTTCGAAGACGCCGAGCAGCTTAAACTGTCGCATGCTTTTATCGGCTTCGGCGGCGCCTACGAGGGTCCCGAAGTCGGCGTGGCGGACCGCACCTCCAAGCTCGTGCGCAACGTCATGACGCGCATGCACGCCGAGATCAACCGCACCATCAACTTCTACCGCAGCCAGCAGGGCGGCAGCGCCCCGAGCATGGTGCTGCTGGCGGGCGGAACGGCGCAGATCCGGCACACGGCGACCTTCCTCAAGGACAAGCTTAAAACCGAGGTTGACTACCTGAATCCTTTCCGCAACGTGGCGGTGAGCGGCGAGATTCCGGCCGAACGAATCGCCAGGGAACTGTATTCGCTGGGCGAAGTCACGGGGGTGGCGTTGCGGGGCGCGGTGGCCTGTCCGGTGGAAATCGACCTGATACCGCCGGCCGCGGCGCGCAAGCGGGCGTTGCGAAAGAGCGTGCCGTTTTACGCGATCTGCTTCGCGGCCGTCGTGGCGGCGCTGCTGGCGGGGGCCGTTTTCGTGCTGCGCATGCAGAAGTTGCACGAAGACCGGCTCGCGCACGTCGAAGCGCGATTGAAGGAGTTTGAAAGCCCGAACCGCAGCCTGATGAAGATCGAGGCGGAAAAATCGTCCGTCTTGGAAAAGGTGGAGCAGTTGAACGCGCCCCGCGAGGCGCGCACGCTCTGGCTGCAGATGCTCAAGGACGTGCATGGCTGCATGGTTGACGGAATGTGGCTGACGGGACTTCGTCCGGTGACGGTGGGCAGCGGGGCGGGCGCCTACGATGCGATAGAGATCAGCGGAATGGCGTTTCGCGACAAGGTCAAGGACGAAGCGATCAGCGAAAAGTTCATCGGGGCGCTGCGCAACGCGGGGTCGTTCAGCGACAAACCCGACCGGATCAAACTGAAACGCATAAAACCCGTGCCCGGTACGGACTATGCGACCGAATTTATCATCGAGGCGGGCTTGCGCCGCCCCCTGGCGGGCGGCGTGCCGGATGCGGTACCGCGCTGATCGAGGAGGAGCATCATGGCGTCGCGCAGAAAAATTTTGGTGACAACCGGCGGTGTGCTGGGATTGCTGGTATTGGCGGGCGTCGGGACGATGTTTGTCCTGGGGCTGACCCGGGATTTGCGGGCCAGGGCGCAACTTCGCGATCGCGATCTCGAATTGCACGGATTGTACGCCAGGAATCCGTTTCCTTCGGCCGGCAATCTGGTCGGCGAACGCCGCAATCTCAAGGAGTTGGAGGGTGAATTGGAGCATCTGCTGGATGCGATGAGCCAGGGCCAGTTGGATCCGGAGGAGCAATCCTCCGCGCGTTTCATCAGCCAGTTCCACGAAACGCGCCGCAAGCTGGAACGGCTGGCGGCCGTGAACGGCGTGGCGCTGGCGCCGAAGGAGGATTTCACCTTTTCGTTCGACCGGCATATGGCGGGTAATCCCCCGGCGCAGGCGGATGTGCGGCGGCTGACCCAGCAATTGATGATTGTCGAGGCCTTGTGCAACGAACTTTATGCGGCCCGGATTACGGCGCTGCGCGGCATCGGGCGCGAGGAGTTCGAACAGTCGATGAGCGGCGAAGAAACGGGCGGGGACGCGGCCAGGCCAGCCGCCCGCGGCGCGCCGCGGCGCCGCGGGCCGGAGGCGGCCACGGTCGTTAACGTGAGAAACCCCGATGCCGGCGTGATTCCAGAGCGGGCGCTGTCCGGCACCTGGCGTTTCACGCTGGAATTTACGGCCAAGGAAAATACGCTGATAGATGTCATGGATCGTCTGGCGCGCTGTGCAACGTTTACAGCGGTTACGCGCGTCGAAGTGCAGGGCGACCCGCGCGTGCTGGCGGTTGCCGACCAGGCGACGGTGCGCGGCGGGAACGCGGCCGGCCGACCGGCCGTTCCGGCGCCTGACGCCAGGGCCGGGGTCGATCCGGCCAGCCTGCGTCTCTTGACGGGGCTGGATACATTGCTCACGGTTCGCATGAATGTGGACGTGTATCGGTTCCGTAAGGATACGGCGGCGGCGGGCGCCGCCTCCAAAGTCAAGACAGCGGCGGGAGGTTGAGATGGCGTCCAGTCCGTTAGAATGGATTAAAGGTTCGTTCGATCGCCTGATTGCCATGCTCGCGTTGAGCGTGCTCGTGGCCGCTTTGTTTGTGCTGGGGTCGATGGCCCAGTCGCTGCGCTCCCGGCAGGAAGCCGACATCCGTCAAAACGATGCCTTGAAGGCCGACCATCCGGATGTGACGCCGGTGGACAAGTCGTCCTTCGAAAAACTTCTGGCGGCGCTGCGGACACCTGACCAGATCGGCGTCTGGTCCAATCGCATGTACTCCCCCGAACCGCGCATACGCTGCATCAAGTGCGAACGCCCGATACCGCTGCAGGCGGTCAAGTGTCCTTATTGCCTGACCGAACAGCCCAGCGACAAGCCCGGCATCAACACGGACAGCGATCATGACGGCATTCCCGACGAATGGGAAAAACGCTATCATCTCAACTCATTGGACCCTGACGATGCCAAGGGCGATCCTGATCACGACGGCTTCACGAACCTGGAGGAATACCGCGCCGGCACCGATCCGACCGATCCGGAAAGTCATCCCGCCTGGCTGAACAAGCTGGTGGTGCAGTCCATTACTCCCAAGCCGTTCAACCTGGTCTTCACGGGTGTCAGCAAGACCGGCGATACGCAACTTGGCAGCCTTTTCCAAATCAATCTTCGCGATCAGAGCCGGACTTTCTGGAAGCGCCTGGGTGAGGAGGTCGAGGGCTTTAAACTCGTAGCTTTCGACGAGCAGGGCGCCAAAGGCAAGCCGACATTGACCATTCAGCGCGGCGACAAGCGCATCCCGCTGATCAAGGACGAGGTCGTGCCGCACAACGAATACGAGCTGGAATTGCTGTTTACCGTGGATGGGCGCGTATTCAAAGTTGGCGTGCCTTCGAAAATAACCGTTCGCGAGGCGGTTTATGAGGTGAAAGAGGTTGACAACAACGGTGGTCGCGTACTATTACATGACCCCGCGACCAACAAGGATGTTTGGATCGTTCGCCCGGCGGAAGCGGATCGTTCCGGGGATAACGGCAAAACGACCCAGGCGGTGGAATAACGGATCAATTAGCGGTGTCGATGCGTCTGCATGATGTAGTTTAAAGGAGTATGCCTCGTGAAAAGAGCCACGTTTGTCGTTTCCGTCGTCTTGGGAACCTGGATGATCGCCGGCGCAGCCGTTGCGCAAGATGAGACAAATCCTCCGACCGCTCCGGCATTGCCGGAGGCCGCGGTCACCGCGCCGGTGGCGAAGCAACCAGAAGTTCCCGCCGCTCCCGCCATGCCGGAAACGGCCGCTCCCTCGGCGGTCGAAAGCAAGCCCGCCGATGCGGCGGCCGCCTTGATGGAAGCCGCCAAACCGGCCGAGGCACCGGTCGCCCCGGTTGCGGCCGCAGTTCCTGCCGTCGAGAGCAAGCCCGCCGACGCGGCGGCCGCCTTGATGGAAGCCGCCAAGCCGACCGAAGCGTCGGCCGTCGTCGCGCCCGTTGCCCCCGCCGAGCCCGTCGCGGCTGCGCCGGCGGTCCCGCCGACCGCCCCCGCCGCACCCAAGGCCTTGTCCCTGGAAGAGCTCAAAGCCGCTGAAGCGGCGCTGGGCAATCCGGTCCAGATCCAGGCCGGCGAAGCCATCGCTCAGCAGGAAAAAGTGCGGCGCGAGGCCGACACCATCGAAGGCCGCAAGCTGCTGGCCGATGCGGATAAGGCCTATCAAGCCGGCAATTACGGGCACGCCGCCCAGCTTTATCGGGATGCGGCCGTCAGATTGCCGGTCGGCAAGGAAAACCGGGAATTACGCACGCATGCTTCCGAGCGGGCCACGGAATCTGTCTACGAACAGGCGCGCGCTCTCTATAAGCAGGGCAAACTGGGCGAAGCCATGGAGCTGGTCCAGCAGGAATTGGCGGCAACGCCGGACAGCAAACCGCTGCGCAAGTTGATGACCCGCATTCAGGACGACCAGGCGCGAGTCGCGGTCTCCGGCGCGCCCAAGGCGCAAAAGAACACCGAGTCACCGCAAGGCCGGATCAACGAATTGATGCAGTCCGCAGCCAGTTACCTGGCGGTGCGCGATTACGTGCATGCCAGGACCGCCTTGGAGTCGGTGCTGGCTCTGGAACCGGGCAACCGCGAGGCGATCCGCATCCTGAAGGAAGTCAACGACCGGCGCTACGTCAAGAATTCGGTTGAACGCTCTGCGACGGCGGCGGGCATGACCGCCGATGTGCGCGCCAAATGGAATCCGCCCGCTTACAAGGTCGTGGAACCTCGCAACAAACCGGTTGACCCCACCCGTCCGACGACCTCGCAACCGGTCATCGAGAAGATGCGCAGGATCGTAATTCCCGAGATCGAGTTCCGCAATGCGCCGGTGCAGGACGTGGTTAAGTTCCTCAACCAGGCCAGCCGCGAAGGCGACAAGGAAACCACCGACCCGACCCAGAAGGGCGTCAATATCATTCTTAATCTCAACCCTGGCACGACCGGTCCTGCCGCGGCGCCCGCGGCGGCAGCCGCCGATCCCTTCGCACCCGCCGCCACCGGCGCCGGCGGACGCAGTTCTTACGAGATCACCTTCCAGGCGCGCTACATCAATCTGGAAGCCGCGCTCAAGATTATTACCTCGGTCTCCGGGCTGAAGTATCTGGTGGAAGGCAACGTGGTGATGATTGTGCCCGCCGGCTACGATCCGGCCGATATTGTCACGCGCATGTATCCCGTGGAACCGGACTTTATCCCGCGCCTCAGGGACACGGCGGCGTCCATGGCGCCCGCCAGGACCGGTGCGGGCGGCCGCGCGATCGATACCATGGAAACCGTCGAAGGGAAAACGAGCATTCCCGATCTCAAGGACTATTTCGTGAAAATGGGTGTGCCCTTTCCGAACTCGGCATCCATCACCTACAACGCGGCCATCGGCAAGCTGATTGTGGCGAACACCTCCCAGAACCTGGTCAAATTCGAGGAGATTCTGGACGCCCTCAACAAGTCGCTGAAGAAGATTCAGCAGGTTGAGATCGAAGCCCGCTTCGTTGAAGTCAACGAGACCGATTTGATGGAGTTGGGTCTTGAGTGGCTGCTCAACAGCAGCTGGCAACTGTTGCAGAACAAGACCGGCAACGCCCTGCTGGGCGGGCGGCAGCGCATTCAGATCAATGGCAACAGCGCCGCGGGTGGTTTCACCAAGGGGCTGAACTTCTGGGGAACCGACCCGCAGAGCGGTGGAACGGTGGCGAAAGCCGGCGGCGCCGGCGCGTTGGGCGGGCTGCTGTCCGTTTCGAGCATCCTGACCAATCCGGAACTCGGGGTGGTTGTCCACGCGCTCGAACAGAACGGCAACGCCGATCTGCTCTCCGCGCCGAAGGTCACGACCCGCGTGGGCACCGAGGCCAACATCAAGGTGATCACGGAATACATTTATCCGACCGAGTTCACCATGCAGCAGCCGACCACGGGAAATAATGGCGGCGGCGGCGTCGGCAACGTGATCGTTAATCAGCGCATGGTTGCGATCCCGGCCAACTTCACGACCCGCGAAGTGGGCGTGATCCTGCAGGTGATGCCGGAACTCAGCGCGGACGGCAACGTGATCAACCTGACGATGACCCCGCAGGTTGTGCGCGAGCCGACCTGGTTCCAGTACGGGACCACGCTGCCGGACGATAGGGGCAGCACCTATCAGGTGAACATGCCGCAGCCCTTCTTCCATACACGGTCGATCACAACGCAAATTTCGATCTACGATGGCGCCACAGTTGTGATGGGCGGACTGATCGAGGAATCCGTCGAGAAGTTCAACGACAAGGTGCCGGTCCTGGGCGACATACCGCTGCTGGGCCTGCTCTTCCGCAGCAAGGGCGAGCACAGCATCAAGCGCAACCTGCTGATCTTCGTGACCGCCAATGTGGTGGATCCGGCCGGGCGCGCGACACGCGATGCGGTCGTGCAGGGCGAAGCGGTTTCACCCGCCTCGCCGGCCGATGTGGCGCCGGCCGCTCCGGTTACCGTCACTCCGTAAACGGCGCGTCCCATGCGGCGCCTGTTGCTGGTTGATGGGACCGGAGTAGCTTATCGCTGTTTTCACGCGATTCCAGGGCTTTCTTCGCCCTCGGGAGAGCCCACGAACGCCGTTTACGGCTTCATTCGTATGCTACAGGCGCTGGCCGCCGCCTGGCAACCCACACACTGGGCTGTGGCGCTGGACGGTGGCGTCCCGGAGTGGCGGCGTCAGCTTTGGACAGGCTACAAGTCGGAACGCGCGCCCATGCCGGATGGACTGCGCGCGCAATTACCCCTATTGGACGAATATCTCGACAGGGCCAATATCTGCCACATTCGCATGCCGGGTCAGGAAGCGGACGATGTTTTGGCCAGTCTGGTGGCGCGCCTATCGGGGGAGGTCGACGAGACCTTGATCGCCACCAGCGACAAGGATTTGCTCCAGCTTGTTTCGGACAGGGTCGTGGCCGTGCCGCCCGTCAAAGGCGGGGTGCGCTGCGGACCGCAGGAGGTGGCGGAGCGATTGGGCGTGGGGCCGGAGCAGGTGGTGGATTGGCTGGCCATGGCTGGCGACAATGCGGACGGCATTCCGGGCGTGCCGGGAATCGGCGGCAAGACGGCGGCGAAACTGCTGGGGCAGTTCGGTTCGCTGATGAATATTCTGGAGCGCCTGGACGAAGTCCGGCCTGAACATGTGCGCGAGTCGCTGCGCAGCCATGGCGAGGAACTGAAGCGCAATCTGGGCCTTGTGCGCCTGGATACGACCCTCGATTGCGTTCCCCCCTTGGAAACGCTGGCCCGTCAGGCAGAACCTTTCGATGCGGTGGTGCCGTTTTATAACCGGTTGGGTTTTCACTCGCTCACACGCGCGGCGCAGGAAGTGACGATGCTGTGAGTCGGATGTCAGAAGTCGGAAGTCAGATGTCGGAGGGCGAATGGACTCTCCCCGACCTCTGACCTCTGGGATCAGCTAAGGGACAAAGGCGAAATAGCATGGAAAAAATCTTGATTATTGGCGCCGGTCCGGCCGGCTATACCGCCGCCGTTTACGCCGCGCGGGCGGGTTTGAGTCCGCTGGTTTTCGAGGGCTTGCAGCCCGGCGGGCAGTTGATGACCACCACGGATGTCGAAAATTATCCGGGCTTTCCGGAGGCCGTATCCGGTCCCGATCTGATGCTGCGCATGCGCGGGCAGGCCGAACGCTTCGGGGCGCGCTTCGAAAGCGCTTTGATCGAGCGCGCCGATTTTACGGGAGCGCCGCTGAAGCTCGTCGCCGACGACGGACGCGTCTTCGAGGGGCGCACGGCGATTGTGGCGACCGGGGCCAGCGCCCGCTACCTTGGCCTGCCGTCCGAACAGGCGCTGATGGGGCGGGGCGTCTCGGCCTGCGCGACCTGCGATGGCGCGCTTTACCGGAACGTGCCCGTGGCCGTGCTGGGCGGCGGCGATACGGCCATGGAAGAGGCGCTTTTCCTGACGCGCTTCGCATCGCAGGTGCTGCTTGTACACCGGCGCGAGGTGTTCCGCGCCTCCGCGATCATGGCCGCGCGGGTCCAACAGCATCCCAAGATCAAGATCGCCTGGAACAGCGTTGTCGAAGAGGTGCTGGACGTGGCCAAAAACGAAGTGACGGGAGTGCGCTTGCGCGATCTGAAGACGGGGCAGACGGCCGTGCATATGGTTAACGCGGTGTTCGTGGCCATTGGGCACGATCCCAATTCCAAACCATTCGCGGGCCAGCTCGAAATGGATGCGCACGGCTACATCGTTACGAATAATACCCGCACGCGGGCGCCGGGGGTCTTTGCCTGCGGCGACGTCCAGGATTCCGCCTATCGCCAGGCGGTGACCGCGGCGGGGTCGGGCTGCATGGCGGCCCTGGAGGCGGAACGCTACCTGCGCTCGCTGGGAGAGTAAATCTCATTCGCCGGCGCCGCCACGCCGCAGCGGGCGCGGCGCAGGACATCGCGCGCATAGCGCCGCGTGGACGGGTAGGAGATCATGGTCAGCACATTGGTGGCCGTGTCGCCGGTGGTCTGCGCCGCCCAGCGCCGCGCATGCACGAGTCCCGCGTTGTACTCCGCCAGCGCGCAGGCCAGCGCATCGGGCCGGTCGCGCCAGCGCTGTACGGCGCGGTTGAGATACCACGCGCCCGCCAACACGTTGGTCCTGGCATCGAGCAGGTCGGCGCGTTGAAAGCCTTCCACATGTTCCGCGCGCGCCCATTCGCGCCCGGCGGCTTCGGTGACCTGCATCAGGCCCAGTTCGCCGGCCGCGCCGCGCAGGCCGGGACGGAAACGCGATTCCTGCCAGATCACGGAGGCGACCAGCCGCATGGGCAGGCCGTAGCGCGCCGCGCAGGGCGTCAGCCAGCAGCGGTTCTTCCGGCAGGCCCATTCGAAGCGCAAATCCGCCCAACTGGCGATCAGGATTGCCAGAGCGCCGGCAAGCCCTATAATCGCGATGTATTTAGCCACGCGTCCCATGCCTGACAGCATAGCCGCGGGCGCGATCTTCGGCAAGGAGTGCGATGCGTACCAGCGATTTCGAATACGAATTGCCCGTGGAATTGATTGCCCAGCAGCCGGCCGCGGAACGCGCCGATGCGCGCATGATGGTCGTGGAGCGCGCGACGGGCGCACGCGTCCATCGGCAGGTCAAGGATATTGGCGATTATCTGCGTCCCGGGGATTTGCTGGTTGTCAACGACACGCGGGTCATTCCGGCCCGCATCTTCGGTGTCAAAGAGGCGAGCGGCGGTCGCGTGGAACTGTTGTTTCTGGAGCCCGCCGCCGCGCCGGGCTGCTGGACCGCGCTCTGCGGCACTTCGCGCAGGCCCAAGCCTGGCGTGGTCCTGCGGTTGGCGGACGGGCGCTTCCGAGCCACGGTTATCGAGCTGGGCGCAGGGGGGCGTATGACGGTGCGCATCGAGGACGGTTTGCCGCTGCTCGAATTGCTCGAAGCCCACGGTGTGCCGCCGCTGCCGCCCTATATCCACCGCCCGCACAGCGCTCCGGGCCGTGCGGAGGATCGCGAACGCTACCAAACGGTCTACGCGCGCGCGCCCGGCGCGGTGGCGGCGCCGACGGCGGGATTGCATTTCACCCGCGCCCTGCTGGAGCAATTGCGGGCGCGCGGCGTGGAGCAGGCGACCGTGACGCTGCACGTGGGCCCCGGCACATTCAAACCTGTGGCGGTCGAGGAAGTGGATGCGCATACCATGGAATCCGAGCGCTATGAAGTCACGCCGGCGGAGGCGGCGCGCATCAACGCCGCGCGGGCCGCGGGCGGACGCATCGTGGCGGTGGGCAGCACCTCGGTGCGGACGCTGGAAACGGTGGCCGACGCCAACGGTCGCGTACAGGCCGGACAGGGACGCAGCGCGATCTTCATCCGTCCGCCTTACCGCTTCAAGGCCGTGGATGCGATGCTCACCAATTTTCACCTGCCGCGTTCGACGCTGCTCATGATGGTCTGCGCCCTGGCTGGGTACGATGCGACGCTGGCCGCCTACCGTGAGGCCGTGCGGGAGCGTTACCGCTTTTACAGCTACGGTGACTGCATGCTCCTCGTCTAGGCCGCGCAGCCGCTTTTTCCGATCAGCACGCTGATTCCGAGGGGCGAGGCGGTCAGCAGGCATTCCCTTTCGGACCCCGCCCGGATCAGCGGGAGCGCTTTTCCGGTGATGCCCTCCGTCAATATGTCCTCCCCGAAGAAGGGAGCGGCGAAGCGCAGACGGGCGGCTTGTACGCCGGCCGGGAAAAAGACGAAGACCACTTTACGGACGCCGCTGCTCCCGCTCTTTACGTAAAGGAATTGTTCCCTTGAAAGTGCGGGTTCCAGAATTTCGATCTCCGGCTTGACGCCGGCTTGCCGCACGATCGACTCCACGAATGACTCGAAATCCGCGCTCCATTGTTTGCCGTAGGCATCGCCCAGATAGCTGCCGATCAGGATCACCCGTCCCTTGCCGACTACCACCTCGCGGATCAATGCGCCATCGCCGTTGCGTGCCCAGACCGTACCGGCGTTTCCGGACTCCGTCATGGGTGTCGTCCACTGTGCCACGGGCAGCCGGAATTCACCGTCGCCGGTCCGCACGGCGACCGATTGCTCCGTCAACTGCCGGCGGCCGATTTCCCGCGCGCCGGTCAGGCGGGCCAAGAAGCGCTCATCAGGTTCCCGGTATATTCCCGCCCGGCTGAAGGCGCCGCATTCGGACTCGCAGACCAGCGTTCCGCCACCGGTCACAAACGACTCCAGGCGCGCTTCTAAGTCCGGATCGGACACCATGCAGCGGGGCAGAAACAGCACCCGCAGTCCCTGTAGAGCATCCAGATGCTCCTCCTCCACCACGCGGTACGGAATGCTTTTACGCACCAGGCTGCGCGCATAACCCAGCAGCCCTTCCTCGATGCGTGCGGCCCGGCCCTCGGCGGCCCAGGCCATGTAATAGGACTGAGGACTGAAGAGGATGCCGACCTCGGGGATGGCCGGACGATAGCCTTCCAGCAGGCCTTCATGCTGTTTAAGCAGCCGGCCCGTCGTACGCAGGGCTTGGAGGCGTTCCTCGGCCTTGCCATCCCGTCCCACGATGCCGAAGCCGGCCGATTCCCGGCCGAAAACCTCGTCCCGCCAGCACCAGAAGAGGATGGTCTCGGCGCCGCAGGCGATGCCGTTCCAGATCCAGCGTTGCTGGCTCATGGCGTCAACCGGCGCATGCACGTCGAAATTAGTGCCCGCCCGGCCGCCCTGCACCTCGCTCAGCCAGACGAGTTTGTTCCGCGCGGCCGACTTGACAAATTCCACCCGCATGCCGAAATCGGCGTCGTCCATGCCGCCCCATTTCGGAAAACTGGAACAGCCCACGCCGTCCATGCCGTCGGCGAATACCCAGTCGTTGCCCCGCTCGATGGGATAATTCTCGCTTCCTCCGGAAGTCAGGGCGCTGGGTTCGCCGGCATGCACGGTCACGGGATGGCGCGGATCGAGCGCTTTCATCAGGTCAAATCTGGCCTGGCCGTGGCGATTGCTGCGCCAGGCGATAAAATGCTGCCAGGCCATCATCTCGGTGTAAGGCCGGTCGGGCCGCTTGCCGGGCATGACTTCGTCCCACTCCGCATAGCGCCGCTGCCACGCGGCATTGAGTCCGGACAGTCCGCCATACATCGCATCCAGCCAGTCGCGAAAAGCTTTGAGGGTATGGCCGCAAAAACAAACCAGTCCGTCGGCATGCACGTTCCAGCGCAGTTCGTTCCAGGCGTCCCATCCGGCCAGGGCGGGCACGGAGCGGTAGCGTGTGACAGTTTGCCTGAGAAATTCCGCCATGCGCTCCCAAACGACTGGGTGATCCGTACAGCCGCCGGGGGTAACGCCAAAATGGCATTCGCAGCGATTGCAGGAAACCACCTTGAGGCCCATGTTGGTGATCATTTCGCTGCCGGGGACGACCCGGTGAATCCAGTGTGGCTGCACCTCGGCGATGGTGCTTAGAACCAGTCCGAGTCCATTTTGCCCGGCCAACTCCACCAGTCGGTCATAGTCATCGAAGACGAACTGGCCGGGTTTGGATTCCACCCAGCCCCAGACTACCCAGAGTTGGACGGTATTCAGGCCGGAATCGCGTATTTTTTTAAAATCGTCGGCCCAATGTTTGCCCGCCGGAAACGGCGGCCGGTAGTATTGCACTCCCAAATGCATGAGGCGCCCCTTTTACGGTTACGGATACGACGTATCATTCTTCAAGAGCGAACGCAGGCGGTTGCGGATCCGGGTGCGCAACGAACGCAAGCGCGGCAGTGCGCCCAGCCAGAGCAGTGCGTACCAGCGCGCGGCCCGGCCATCCACGCGCGCCGTCCGGCCCGCGCGCTGCCGGTGGGTGACGCGGCCGACGACGGACTCCGGCGGCACCCGTTCGATGGCATATTCGCGGGCATCGCCACGGATCAGCAATACTGGCGGAACGCCTGGACGCCGTTCCACGGCGCGCACGCGGTGGGCATTCGGGTGTCCTCCGCCTTTGCCTGGGTAGAAAACTACATCGCCCAGGCGGATGCGCGCGGGCGGTACGGGAACGATGGTCAACACGTCGCCATCGCGCAGAAAGGGCAGCATGCTCCGCCCGTGGGCGCGGAAGCGCAGCGTGTTTCCGCTGCGCAGCACTTGCGCGCTGACTTCAAAAAAAACGCTGGCGCTGGCAAGAATTTCGTCCATCTTAATTCGACATGATATCGCCGCCCGTGCGCCATCCTAGGGATCGCACAGGCGGATTGACAAGAATAATCACCCTGAACTCTTGCTTCTCAGCCCTGCCGCGCTCGGCTCCCCAAAAAAATATAACCACTCGGGATTCAGACATGTTAAAACATCCACGTTATAATTCGCGCTGAACCAAGATCATGAATACATTCGTCAACTGGCCTGACTTGCTGCGCGCCCGGCTTTTGCCGCTACTGCCGAATCTGGCGGAACAGGCGGAGGCCTATCGGGTGGATACCTCCGAGATGGACGACGAGATACGCGCGCTATTCAGGGATCAGCTTGACGGAATGGCCGCCGCGCTGCTGCGGTCCGTGGCCGAATTGGACTGGAACGCCCTCCGTCGCCATGCGCATTCCCTGCAGGGCATGGGCGGCACTGTGGGGTTTCCCGACCTGTCGGTCGTTGGCTTTGAACTCAGCGCGGCCGCCAAGGCGTCGGACCTGACACGCTGCGGACAACTGGTGAATGTCCTGACAGGCTGGGCCAGGGAATATATCCATGCCTGAACCTTCGGTCACGCCCGCCGCCGTTGTCCGCCGCGACGAAACTCTGAGCGGGCGCGTACTGGTGGTGGATGACGAATTGATCAACCGAACCTATCTTCGCAAACTGCTGTTGGCGCGCGGTTGCGAAGTGATCGAAGCCGCCGGCGGCGAGGAGGCTTGGCGGCTGGCGCAGGAACGGCGCCCGGATGTGGTGCTGGCCGACGTGATGATGCCGGGAATGAACGGGTACGAACTCTGCGAACGGGTTAAAAACGATCCGAACATGGCCGATATTGCCGTGATCATGGTAACGGCGCGCGCGGAGATTCAGGACCTGGAGCAGGGCTTCGCTCTCGGGGCTTTCGATTACATCCGCAAGCCGTTCAATCCGCGTGAACTGGTTGTGCGGGTGCGCAACGCCCTGCTGCTCAAGCGCAGCAACGACGAGTTGAAAATCTGGCAGCGCCGCGTCTCGCGTGAGCTGGAGGTGGCGGGCGGTATCCAGCGCTGTATTCTCGGCACGACGCCGTGGCTGGGCGACGGCGTCGAGGTTTGGATGGCCCACCAGCCGTCGCAGCATGTCGGGGGCGACGTTTTCGACATTATTCCGCTGCCCGATGGACGAGTTTGCGTGTATATGGGCGATGTGTCGGGTCACGGCGTGGGTCCGGCGATGGTCTCATCGCTGGTCAAGGCGCTGCTGGCCGGACTTGTGCGGGATTTAGGCGCGCAGGGACCAGGGGCGGTGATCGACGCCTTGCGGAAGCGTTTCGATCAGTACGTGCAGGATCCCGAGGTATACGTCACGCTGGTCATGGCGATCCTCGATCCCGCGATCGGCGCCTGGCGCACGGTCAACTGCGGACATCCCTCTCCCATTCTGCTGGTCGGCGGCGATGACCGTTCGTCCCAGCTTTCCGATCGAGGAGAATTGCCGATCGGGATCAACACCAAGTCGGGGGCGGTCGCGGATACGGAAACTCTGGTGCCGGCGATTCCGGACTCGCTGCTGGTGTTGTACACGGACGGCATCACGGAAGCGCGCCTGGCGGACAGCCGCGAGGAGTGCGGTGTCGAGCGGCTGGTGGAACGAATCCGGACGGGGCTCGCGTCCGGTTCGCTGGACGATCCGGTGGGCGGGCTGATCGGGCGGTTGGCGGCGGAAGGGTATAACGTGGGCAGGGACGATTGCTCGGTCCTGGCGGTGCGGCAACCGGCCGCGCCGCCGTTGCTGGCGCGGGATGTCGAGCCGAGTTTGCAGGCGGTGGATCTGTTGGGTGCGGATGTGGCGCAGGCGCTGCGGACCGCGGGCTGGGGCGAGTATGCGGCGGCGGCCGTGCGGCTGATGGTCGTCGAGCATGGCGTTAATGTGCTCCGGCATGGACAGTCCGGCGAGCGCACGCAGCTGCACTGCCAGTTGCGTGTGGCTGGTGGCGCGGCGCGCCTGGTCTTTCATGACATGGGGCGGGAGTGGCAGTTCGAAGAGGCTCTGGCGCGTGTGCAGCGCCGGGCGCGTGCGGACGACGAAAGCGGACGCGGGTTGCAGATCATCCGCGCGCTGGCCAGCGGAATTTTTCAGTATCGTCGCGACAACAGCAATGTGACGCTGTACAAAATCGAGGAAGCGCGGGTTTCCGCGTCGCCCGCGGAGGAAGCCCCATGACAACGGTATTTTCGATCGCAAACGGCCTGGGAGTGGCGGCGCCGCAAGGCGACCTGATGGCCTCGACGGCGGGCGCGTTTCGCGAAGAGTTTGTGGCCTGGTTCGCCATGGCCGGCGTGCGTAATGTGGTGCTGGATTTGAGCCTGGTGGCCTTTCTGGACAGCACGGGCTTGGGCGCTTTGATTGCGCTGCTCAAGCGCGTTTCCGAGCACGGCGGCGACCTTTCTCTTGCGGGTCTACAGAAGAAAGCCCGCATGGCGCTTGAGATCACGCGCACGACCCGCATTTTCGAAATCTACGAAACCGTCGAGGAGGCGGCGCGGAAGGTCAAGTGAAAGCCGTCTACGAGCAGCCCATCGAGTTCCCGCAATTGGCGCAGCGATAACAGGCGCCGTTGCGGACCGTGATATGGCCGCAGCGGTCGCAGGCTGGCGCATCCTCCTGATTCACGAAGGTGAAATTCGAGGACTGCGAGGTTTTTGAGCCCTGGTAGGCCTGCGCGGCCGTCCCAACCGGCAGCGCTTCGTGCGGCGCGCTGGCCGCGGCCGCCGCCGCGGCATGGCCGGGCAGGGCGGCGTGCCCGTCGGGGAAGGTGATTTCCATCCAGCGGAAGATGTAGTCCACCAGCGACTTGGCGATCGGAATATCGGGGTTCTTGGTGAAGCCGGCCGGTTCGAAACGGCTGTGCGAGAACTTGCGCACCAGTTCCCGCAACGGCACTCCGTATTGCAGGCAGAGCGAAATCGCCGTTCCGAAGGCATCCATGATGCCGCCGACGGTGCTGCCTTCCTTGGCCATCGTGATGAACAGCTCCCCGGGCTTGCCGTCGTCGTAAAGGCCGACGGTCAGGTAGCCATCGTGGCTGGCGACCTCGAACTTGTGCGTGATCGAGAGGCGTGTGGCCGGCATGCGCGAGCGATTGGGGCGCCCGCCGAGCGCGGGGGCGTTGTCGCCCTGTGCCGCGCCGGGAGCGATGGCGTTGAGGCCGCTCTTGCTGGAGCTGATCGGCTGCGTGCGTTTCGAACCGTCGCGGTAGATGGCGACGGACTTGAGCCCGAGGCGCCAGCCCTCGATATAGGCCTGCATGATCTCGTCCACCGTCGCGTTGTTCGGCATGTTGATCGTCTTGCTGATCGCGCCGGAGAGAAACGGCTGGATGGCGGACATCATGTTCAGGTGCGCGTGATAGGAAAGACAGCGCGAACCATGGCTGGGCTTGAAGGCGCAGTCGAAAACCGGCAGGTCTTGTTCCTTTAACCCCGGCGCGCCTTCGATCGTATCGGTGCTGTCCACATGCTTGAGAATGGCTTCGATACCGCCATCGTAACCCAGCCGCCGCAGCGCCTGTTCGACGGAGTGGTTGGTCATCTTCAGGTTGCCGCCGCCCGCGAGCTGTTTGTACTTCACGAGCGCGGTGTCGGGTTCGACGCCGGTGGTGTCGCAATCCATCATGAAGCCGATCGTGCCGGTGGGCGCGAGCACGGTCACCTGGGCGTTGCGGTAACCGTGGCGCGTGCCGGCGTCGAACGCCCGTTCCCAGCCCTCCCGGGCGGCGGCGATGATGGGCGCGGCGCACGGCAGCGGGGTCAGGGCTTCGACGGCGTCGCGGTGCTGGCCGATCACGGTCAGCATGCTGTCGCGGTTATTGGCGAACTCGGCGAACGGGCCGCGCGTCGCGGCCACCTGCGCGGAGGTTTCGTACGCGGTGGCCGTCATAAGCGCCGTAATGGCCGCGGCGAAGGTCCGGCCCTCGTCGCTGTCATAGGGCAGGCCCAGGCTCATGATCACGGCGCCGAGATTGGCGTAACCCAGGCCGAGCGGGCGGAAGAGATGCGAATTGCGCGCGATTTCCTCGGTTGGATAGCTGGCGTTGTCCACCAGGATATCCTGCGCGACGCAGAATATGCGCACGGCGGCGCGAAAGCGCTCGATCTCGAAACTTCCGTCCGGCGCCATGAACTGCATCAAATTCAACGACGCCAGGTTGCAGGCGCTGTTGTCCACGAACATGTATTCCGAGCAGGGATTGCTGGCGTTGATTCTGCCGCTGTTCGGGCAGGTGTGCCAGCGGTTGATCGTGGTGTCGTATTGCACGCCCGGGTCTCCGCAGATGTGCGTGCCCTCGGCGATCAGGCGCAAAAGTTCGCGGGCATTGTGGGCGCCCACCGGTTCGCCGGTGGTGACCGCATGCGTGGTCCACTCGCCGTCGCTCAGCACGGCCTGCATGAAGTCGTCGCTCAAACGCACCGAGAGGTTGGCGTTCTGGAACATGACCGAGTTATAGGCTTCGCCGCCGAAGGATCCGTTGTAGCCCTGTTCGATCAGCGCCCAGGCTTTCTTCTCCTCGTTCGACTTGCAGGTGATGAATTCGACGATGTCGGGATGGTCCACCTTGAGGCTTTGCATCTTGGCCGCGCGGCGGGTCTTGCCGCCGGACTTGATGACGGCCGCCACCTGGTCGAAGACGCGCATGAAACTCAGCGGTCCCGACGGCGTGCCGCCGCCGGAGAGCTTTTCGCAACTGCTGCGCAGCGTGCTCAAGTCCGTGCCCGTGCCCGAGCCGTACTTGAACAGCATGGCCTCGGCGGTCGCGAGGCGCATGATGTCCTCCATCGTGTCCTTGACGGACTGGATGAAGCAGGCGGCGGCCTGGGGGTGGCGGTAGCTGTCGGTGGTCTGCTCGGTGTTGCCCAGGCGGCTGTTCCAGTGGAAACTGTGGCGGCTCTGGGAGGAGATTTTGTAGGTGTGGTGCAGGCCGACGTTGAACCAGACCGGACTGTTGAAAGCGCCGGACTGATTGACGCAGAGAGCGCATAATTCCGCGTAGAAATTTTCCGCGTCGCGGGCGGTCGCAAAATAGCCGTCGGCATGGCCCCAGTCCGCTATCGTGCGCGCGACGCGGTGTACGAGTTGGCGCACGGAGTGCTCGCGGAAGGTGGTTTTCAGCCCTCCGTAGAAGTACTTCGAAGCCACAATCTTCGTGGCCAGCATGGACCACGACTTGGGAACCTCGACATGTTCCTGCTGGAAGATCACCTTTCCCTGATCGTCGGTAATGGTGGCCTTGCGCTCCTCCCATTCGATCTCATCGAACGGGTCCGCGCCCTCGCGGCTGAATACGCGCGGAATGTTCATGGCCTTGCCGGCGGCGCTGCGCCGGGAGGATGTTTTGGCGGCCGGCGCCGGATTGGCGCGTGTTGCATCGTCCAACGTATTTTTGATTGTCTTATGCATCGCTGTTTACCACTCTTTTGATGATAATTGACCCGATTTGCGGGGCTTTGGCGTAGTTTTACTGTTGTGTTTCGCCACTATGGGTTGTGTGTCTGCATTATTACCCCCTACATATTGTGGTGTTCAAGCAAAAAAACACCAAACGAGAGGATTTTTCGGAGGCTCGTTAGATTGCTGTGAAAATGCCAGTTTTCAGTCGTGCCGCGCCGCCCCGCCGACGGGATGGAAAGGAGCTAATAGAGAGGGTGTTCGGTGTTCAGGGAGAGATGCTGAACCGAACGCTCAACGCCCAACTCTCAACGCTCAATTGAATAGCGGCGAGAAGCGGACGTTGAGAGTTGACAAAACCGTTATCTGGCCTGAACCCTGAACCCTGAACAAAATGTGTTCCCTCACAGTCCGCCCTTGAGGCAGAGTGGCAGGCCGGCGGTTATGAAAACGACGGTTGTGGCGGCGGCGGCGAGATCCTGATTGAACCAGCCCTGCAGGTCGCGGAACTCGCGTCCCAGCGGGGTATCGGGAACGATGCCGAGGCCGACCTCGTTGCTGACGACGAGCGTTTCGCGCGGCGAGTCGCGCAGCGCGGCCAGCAACGCGCGCGTGCGGGATGCGACGGCATCGCGGCCTTGCTTGAGCAGGATGTTAGAAAGCCAGATCGTGGCGCAGTCCAGCAGCACGCCGTCGCAGCCGTCCGGCACGCGCGCCAGCGCGCCGACCAGGTCCAGCGGTTCCTCGATGCAGGCCCAGCGCGCTCCGCGTTCCGCGCGGTGGCGTTGGACGCGCTCCGACATCTCGTCGTCCCGCACCTCCGCCGTGGCGAGGTAGAGCGGATGCCGCCAGCGCGCTTCCGCGCGCTGCAAGGCAAAACGGCTCTTGCCGCTGCGCGCGCCGCCGAGGACCAGGCTAAAACCAGGCGCCGCGCCGGGCTGGACGGCATGTGAGGTTGTCATCTCCGAAAGTTATCACATGCGCTGGGCCGGCGCACAAAAAAAGATACATCCGCCAATTGACCGAAGCATTGTTGGAACTTGCCGACCGGCGGATTCGCGGCTATTGTACGCACATATGAGCGCGCCGCTGATTGTGATACCGACGTATGACGAACTTGACAATGTTCGTCTGATCGCCGCCGCTGTTCTGGCGGCGCTGCCGGCGGCGCATATCCTGTTCGTGGACGGGAATTCCCCGGACGGCACCGGCGCGGCGCTGGACGGCATGGCGGCGGCGGATGCGCGGATTCATGTCCTGCATCAAACGTCCAAGGCGGGCCTGGGGCGGGCCTATATCGCAGGCTTTCGCTGGGCGCTGGAGCGCGACTATCCGTGGGTGTTCGAGATGGACGCGGATTTTTCGCACGATCCGAAGGCGCTCCCCGGTTTCATCGCGGCGGCGCGCCAGGCGCATCTGGTGCTGGGCTCGCGCTACCTGCACGGCATCCGCATCACGAACTGGCCGCTGCGCCGCCTGCTCCTGAGCATGGGTGGAGCGCTTTACGTGCGTTTGATCACCGGCATGCCCTTCACGGATCCCACCGGCGGCTTCAAGTGCTTCCGGCGGGAAGTGCTGGCGGCGATCGATTTGGACAGCATCCGTTCCAATGGGTACTCGTTCCAGATCGAGATGACGCACACCGCCTGGCGCCTGGGCTTCAAGGTGGTTGAGACGCCGATCACCTTCGAGGAACGCCGTTCCGGCTATTCCAAGATGAGCGGCCGGATTTTCCGGGAGGCGCTGTGGCAGGTCTGGCGGCTTGCCATGCGGAATCCCCTGCGCCGCCCGGGCGCGCCGCGGCCTTTGCCGGCGGCGCCGGAAACCGCCGCATGACCACGACGCGCGCTCTTCTGCTGGCGCTCCGCCCCAGGCAATGGGCGAAGAACGCCGTCGTGCTGGCCCCGGTGTTTTTCGCGGCGGGCGACCGGGCGCAGCGTCTGAGCCCGGGCGCGGTCGCGGATGCCTTGCTGGCCGCCGCCCTGTTTTGCGTCGTCTCGAGCGGCGTTTACGTGATGAACGACCTGCGCGATCGGGCCGCGGATCGCCAGCATCCCGTGAAGCGCCTGCGGCCGATCGCTTCCGGCGCACTGCCCGCCGGCCTGGCCTGCGCGTTGATGGCGGCGCTGTTTGCGGCCGGCCTGGCGGGAAGTTTCGCCGTGTCGCAAAAACTCGGCGGGGTGCTGGCGAGCTACGCCCTCTTGCAGGTGGCCTACACGTTCCTGCTCAAACGCGTGGCGCTGGTGGATGTGTTCGTCATCGCCGCCGGCTTTGTCCTGCGCGCCGGGGCGGGGGCGGTGGCGGCCCGCGTGGCGATCTCGCCCTGGTTACTGCTCTGCGCCTTCCTGCTGGCGCTCTTCCTGGCGCTCTGCAAGCGGCGGCACGAGAAGCGCCTGCTGGATGACCGCGCCGAGAGCCACCGGGCCAGCCTGGAGGACTATGACGCCCGCCTGCTCGATCTGCTGATCGCCATCGTCAGCGCCGTCACCATCGCCTGCTATGCGATCTACACGCTGTGGCCCGACACCGTGACCAAGTTCAATACACACGGCCTGGGACTGACGGTTCCGTTGGTGATGTTCGGCCTTTTCCGCTACCTCGATCTGGTCTATCGGCACGAACAAGGCGGACAACCCGAGAAGTTGCTCTTCGGCGATCCGCCGTTGCTGGTTTGTCTGGGCGCATATGTTTTGACGGTATGGGTTGTATTTAATTGGGGGTCTATTGGATGAGTCCGCAAACTACACGGCGATCGGGCGGTTCGGAACAACGGCGGCGTCCCCGGCATGGCGGCGCGGATTTCCAGAGGTCCTCCCGGCGTCCACCGCCGACGCGGCCGGGCGCGCCCGCCGCCGCACGCTTCGGAGCGCTCGGTCCGCGCGGCCGGGATGTATCGGCCTCCGCCGCAAATGACGGCGACGGCCGCGAGGCCGTGCTGGCCTTGCTGCAGAAAACCGGCGCGCAGCCCCTGACCGTCCGCGAAATCGCCGACACCCTGGCCATGCGTCCGCCGCAACGCAGGCAGTTGCAGACCCTGCTTGACCAGTTGGTGTTGGAGGGCGAACTCGTCGTCATCCGCCGCGACCGCTATGCCGTGGGCGCGCGGGCCGATCTGGTCACGGGCCGCCTGGAGATAAAACGCAACGGCGATGGCTATCTGACCGACATCGAAGGCGCGGAGAATGTCTGTGTCCCGCGCGGCGAGCAGCATACGGCCCTGCCCGGCGACCGCGTGGTCGTGCGCCTGATGCCGGCCGGCGATCCCGGCGTGGCGCTCGGCGAGGGGGGCCGCGTGGCCAAGGTCATCCGCGTGATCGCGCGCGCCCGGCGCGTGATCGTCGGCACCCTGCGCGCCACGCCGCGCTTCCACTACGTCGTGCCGCTCAGCCCCAATTATCAGCAGGACTTTTACGTTTCCGAAACGATGGGGGCCTCGCTCGGCGACCGCGTCGTCGTGCAGTTCACCGACTGGGACCACACGCATGTCAACCCCGAGGCCGAGATCATCGAGGTCATCGGACCGGCCGACGATCCCTCGCTCGACACGATCGCCATCCGCCGCCACTACGGACTGCCCGATGCCTTCCCCGATGCGGTGGTGGCGGAAGCCGAGTCGGTGCTGGCCAGGTTGCAAAATCCCGGCCCGCGCCTCGATTTGCGCGAGCGATATATTTTCACAGTTGATCCCGCCACGGCGCGCGATTTCGACGACGCGCTATCGCTCGACCTGGATCCCCGCGGGCGCCGGGTGCTGGGTGTGCATATCGCGGACGTGAGCCACTTCGTGATTCCGGGCAGCGCCCTGGACCGCGAGGCCGCCGAGCGCGGTAACAGCGTTTATCTGCCCGACCTGGTGATCCCGATGCTGCCCGAGGCGCTCTCCAACGGCGTCTGCAGCCTGAATCCCAACCAGGATCGCATGGCCTTTTCCGTGTTCATGACGCTGGACGATGCCGACCGTGTCGTGCATGCGGAGTTCGCCAAGTCCATTATCCGCTCCCAACTGCGCTTGACTTACGAACAGGCTTTCGCCGTGCTCAAGACCCTTCCCGGCATGCGCCCGCCGGATGATGCGATTCCCGAGAAGGCCGTGGAACGCCTGCGCGCGATCGGCAATCTGGCCCAGGCCATGCGCCGGCAGCGCATGGCGCAATGCGCGCTCGATCTCGACCGTCCGGAGTTCGACATTGTGCTCGGGCCCGACGGCATGATCGATGGCGTGCGCGAGGTTGTGAACGACATCTCGCACCAGATGGTCGAGGAGTGCATGGTGGCGGCCAACGAGGCCGTGGACCGGGAACTGTCCCGCCGCGGCGTGCGCCTGATCCACCGGCTGCACGAGCCGCCGGCCCCGGAAAAGATCGAGGAACTGACGGCCGAACTGCATGCCCTGGGCTACCGCCCCGGCGATCTCAACGACCGCCATGCGCTCTCGGAATTTTTGCGCACGATCCGCGAGACTCCGCTGGCGCGCTATGCCCAACTGGCCGTCTTGAAAAGTATGAAACGCGCGGTCTACTCCGCCGACGAGGCCGGACATTTCGGACTGGCCAAGAAATATTACGCGCACTTCACCTCGCCCATCCGGCGCTATCCCGATCTGGTGGTGCACCGCATCCTGGCCGCCGTGCTGGCCAACCGCGGCGGAGTTTACACCCCCGCCGAACTGGGCCGCATCAGCCAGCACTGTTCGACGACCGAGCAGGATGCCGAACGCGCCGAGCGCGAGCTGGTGGAGATCAAGAAGATGCGCTTCCTCCAGCAGCAGCTGGACCGTCGCCAGCCCGAGGTTTACAACGCCGCCGTGATCCGCGCCTCTAACTTCGGTCTGATCGTGGAGATCATCGACCTCGACGTGCAGGGCCTGGTCCACATCTCGACCCTCTCCAAGGGCTTCGTGCGCTTCGATCCAGGCGCCCACGCCCTGCGCGTCGACCGGCACGTCTACACCGCCGGCAGCCGCCTGCAGGTGGTTGTGGCCCGCGTGGATTTCGAGAAACACCGTATGGACTTCGCGCCCGCCGGCGGTGCGGTGGAGAGCGCCGCGCCGGGCGGTAAATCCCCGCGCGGCCGCGACAAAACCCGCGACCCCCTGCGCAAACCGCTCCCCGCCGGTCGCCCCTCCAGCGGCCGCCGCCGCGGCCGCTGAGAAAGTTCGGACGGTGTCATCCGAAGGCGACAGGTGGTGAACGGAAATCTGCCGCCCCTCGATGCGGGGCGTTTTCCGCTGAGATGGCAGCAATTCTCACTATGGCCACATGAAGTGCGGTCGGGACGGAGCCCGACCCTCCAAAAGCTCGAAAATCCGCCGTTTCGTCGCCTGGAGAGACGACCTCCGTGTCGTCCGGGCCCGAGGAAGCGGCCATAATGCGAATTGCTGCTGAGATGGCCGTCCAAACCGTGATTTCAGTAATTACTAAACACCGTAAATTTAGTAGTTGTCAGATAACTACTAATTTGTTATTGGTTAGTAATTGTTTGACACACCATGAAAAGACCACAGACACCGCCAGAGTATTCGGAAATTTTCCCGAATGGATATGATGGCAACAAATTAGCCGCGATTTTGCGTCTTGCAGTCGAACCGCCGGGCGATTACTTGCATTGGGACAAATTACGGCATCTGGCGCCTCCGGATGGTTTGAGCCCCGGGGAGTGGTGGTTCGGCATCAAAATGCGGCGCAATGGATTGCTCAAGCCGATCCCGTTGCTCGACCAGAAGGGTCGCCCTTTTCTGTTTTGGGCGCCGGATCTGGTGCAGTCGGAGTTGCACGATATTGACATGGGCGCCGGGCGGTCGATCGGAATTCCCGAACCGATCGCCAACCCTCAGACACGGGATCTCTATCTGATTCGCTCGCTAATCGAGGAGGCGATCGCCTCCAGTCAACTGGAGGGCGCCGCAACCACGCGCGACGTGGCCAAGGAAATGATCCGCACGGGGCGTCCCCCTCGGGATAACGGCGAGCAGATGATTCTGAACAATTATCTGACCATGCAGCGGGTCACGGAATTGAAGAAAGATGAGCTTACGCCGGAAATGGTCTTTGCGATCCATCGGCTCGTGACGGAGAAGACTTTACAGGATGCGACCGCCGCCGGACGGTTCCGGCGAGCGGACGAGATGCGGGTGGTGGGTGACGATTTCGGCGAGATATTCCACAGCCCCCCTCCGGCGGAGGAACTGTCCGTCCGGTTGCAGGCGATGTGCGACTTCGCGAATGGCCGGACGCCGGAGTTTTTCGTTCATCCGGCGGTGCGCGCCATCATCCTGCACTTCTGGCTGGCCTACGACCATCCGTTCGTGGACGGCAACGGCCGGACTGCGCGGGCGCTTTTCTACTGGGGAATGCTGCACGCGGGATACTGGCTCTTCGAGTTTATCTCGATCTCCAGTGTTCTGAAAAAGGCCCCAATCATGTACGGCCTTTCGTACCTGCACAGCGAGACGGACGGCAACGACCTGACCTACTTTATCGTGGCCCAGACGCAGGCGATCCGGCGGGCCATTGGAGAACTGCATGCCTACATCGCCCGGAAGACCTTGGAGGTGCGCGAGTTGGAGTCGCATGTGCGGGTCTTGGGTGTCTTCAACCACCGGCAGGCTGAATTGGTGCGCCATGCCTTGAAGCACCCGTATCAGGAATATACGATTGCCAGTCACGGCAACAGCCATAACGTCGCATACCAGACAGCGCGTACGGACCTGCTGGACTTGAAAACGCGCGGCGTGCTGGATCGGAAAATGCGGGGCAGAAAGATGGTTTTCACCGTGCCGCGCGATTTGTCAGAGCGGTTGCGGCGGATGGAAAAGCAAGCCCGGACCACCTGAGCCAATTTGGATTTCGAGAAAAACCGTTTCGATTTCACGTTCACCGGCGCCGCTCCAAGCGGCAAATCAGTGGTGTTGTGGCATCCGTTGCGCCTCTGAAAAGGCTTCCTGATTTGTTCAGCCGCTATCTCGGGTTCCGGGCTTCCTGGCGGTGTAGGGCAAGACACATCCGCAGTTTGAAAATCGGCATGAAATTTGTGATACTACACACGTTGACCGCCATGACGGAGAAAAAGTTTATGAACATTTCCGAGACGCCTGCGCTTCCGACGGCTGCGCCATCGTCGCCGGCCTGGTCGGCGCTTACGGCCGATGAGGCGCGTGTGCTGGGGGCGTTGATCGAGAAGCAGCTCACCACGCCCGAGTACTATCCGCTGACTTTGAACGCCCTGCTCGCGGCCTGCAACCAGAAGAACAACCGCGACCCTCTGATGGCGCTCGACGAAAGCGCCGTGGCGCTGGCTTTGGAAAGTCTGCGCGACAAGAAGCTGGTCTGGCAGGTGTCGCTGGCCGGCAACCGCGTTCCAAAATACCGTCATTCCTTTGCCGACCTCTATCATGTGCCGGAAGAGTGCGTGCCGCTGCTGACCGAATTGCTGTTGCGCGGACCACAGACCGCCGCCGAACTGCGCACCCGCGCCGGGCGCATGCGCGCCTATGGCGAGGTGGCGGCGGTGGAGGCGCTCCTGCAAGGTTTGGCCGACCATGGCGATGGTCCCTTCGCCGTCAAACTGGCGCGCGAAGCGGGCCGCCGCGAGGCGCGCTGGGCGCAATTGCTCTGCGGGCCGGTTGCGGTCTCCGCCGCGGCAGGCGAGCCCGCCCCGGCACAGAACTCGGTGTCCGCCGGCAGCCGTCTGGAGCGGCTTGAAGGGGAGGTCGCCGCACTGAAGGCGCACTTGACCGCGCTACAGGCGCGCTTCGAAGCAATCGCCGGGCCGTCCGTCCGGTAGTCCGCCGCGGTTACTTCTCGACCTGTTCCAATTCGCGGCCGCGATCCTTCGTAAGATTGAGCGCGCCGAAATCGCCAGCGCGGGGCAATTCGACGGTCAAACTATGGCAGGCGTCCAGGCGGACGGGCAGTTCCGAGAAAGCGAGATCCAGCACATGGCCGCCGGCGGTGCGGTCCGCCGTCAGGAAGTGCAGGTGGTAGCCGGTTACGTTCAGCCCTTTGAGCCATGCCGGACAGCGGAATCCCACCAGCGTGCCGCGGACATTGCGGAATTCGAAGACGGCTTGCGACTTGGCCACCTCGGCCAGCGGCGGGTAGGGGCGGTGTTGCGGCGGAACGCTGCGCGTCCGCACGTAAGCGAAAATCCCGTCGATACGCACCGCGTACGGCTGATTGGCTGCGGCCAGTTTGGTGTCGAGCAAGGCGGTGAACTGCGCGAGGTTGGTGACGCTCAGGGCCGGCGTGGTCCGGGTTTGGTCGAAGAACGTCACCGCCGCAAAAGGCGTGCGGCGCGCCGGGGTGACCGGCACGACATGACCGTCAAAACGGACATCGTAGGCGCGGCCATCGACGGCGACCATCTCGCCGCCGAGGGCGTCGAAGGTGCCGATGCCGAAATCGCCATGGCGCATCAGTTCGTCGAAAGTCACCTCGCCGTCATAGACGCCGGCCAGCAGGGCGTCGATGGTGGAAACCTGATAGAGTTCGCCGCGCCGCGGGGTGGCGCAACCGGCCGCCAGCGCCAGCAGCAGCAACAGCGCGGCGCGGAGCGTCACTCGGCGCCTTCCTTGAACAACTGCTCCAAGCGCGCCAGTTTCAGCGACTGCTTGGCGACGCCGTGGAAGCCATCGAACTGGATCGTCACACCGGCGGCCACCGTGATCTTCCGCAGATAGAGCAGATAGCCCATCGCCGCGCTATCCATGAATGTCAGGCGCGACGCGTCCACATGGAGTTGCCGCAACGTGCCGGCTCGCAACTGGTCGCTCCAGACGGCCGAGACCCGCGCGCGGAAAAACTCCAGGCTGGCCACGGTCAATTCCGCCGGCAGGGTGACCAGCACCGTGTCCCCCTGCGCGGCGGCCACGCCCAGGGCATCGGTTTCACGCCGGCGCCGCAGATCGGCGAGCATGACATCGCTCGAAGCCGGAATCGTCAGTTCGTTTTCCAGACGCGAGACTTCGACCAGTCGCGCCACGGCGGCGCTTGTGTTGCACATAAACAGCCGCGCCTGGCGCCGGCGACACTGGTGTGCCAGTGCCACGATGACCCCGAGTTCCCGGCTATCCAGCCAGGGGCAGGCATACATGTCCAGAATCAGAGCGCCCAGCCTGGCCTGGGCGCCCAGTTCGCTCAGACAAGTTTGCGCCGTCTGTTCATCGGGCAGACGCTGGAACACCGCCAGCGTGGCGGGCAGTCCGGTCAGCGTGTGCGGTTCGGGCGGCGCCACAGGTTCTTCACCCGCATCGCGCCGCGCCTGCCGGGCCTTGCGCTGCATCAGCAGAGCTCCGGCCGCGGCCATCGCGAAGCGCTCGTTGCGTATGAGCGCCGTCATCACCCTGGCAATGGCGACCGTTGGCAGGTATCGGTCATACCAGCGCCTGGGTAGCAGGTCAGCCAGCCCCCCGTCGAGCCCGAGCGCCAGCGGGACCGACCACTGTGCCACGCATTCCCGCAGCCAAATGGCATGGCCGACGTTTTTCAGCTCCGCCAGCACTAGCCCCGGCTTCGTGGCGCCGAGCGCCGCCAGCAACTCCGCCTGGTCCGCCGCGGCCGTGGCGGGACGCGGCAACCCGCCTGTGCCCGCGATCGCGAGTCGCGGATAGCGCTTCTGTAGCTCGGTCGCGGCGGCGCTGGCGATTCCGGCCTCTGGAGCCAGCAGATAAACGCATACGCCGGCCCGCTCAGCCGCCGCCGCCGCCTGTAGCGCAACGTCGGACGGCGTGTGGCCATGCATGATCCGCGGACCGAAATATCCTGAAATGCCCAGCACCCACTTGGAGTCCGGCAGGACCAGACGCGCCTTGCGCAGAACAGCCTGAAGCCCGGCGTGTTTCCAGGCCTGTGCCAGCCAGGCCGCAGGCAGGGACATAGCGAACCCAGGCGACGATCCGCTCATCTGCTCAACCATCCACGCCACCGCGTCCGGCGACGAGACATCATGCACCGGCGCTCCCAGCAGGAATCGCGGACAGGACAAGGCAGGCGATGGATCGCTCATATCCTGAAAAGTATGGAGAAAACGCGATGGATGGTCAAGCGCGCCAAACAAGGAATCAGCAATTGTAATTATGGCCGCTGGACGCCATTGAAGACCGGCTGCGCAGCAGGTCCTCCCGCCCGAACCCACCTGCCTCCATCGCCCCCTCGCCCACCGAACAATCCTGTTCGGTTTACCCCGTTTTGCCCTTTTCTCCCCTTCGCCAGCTCCCCCTCGCTTCTCTCAGTCTCTCCACGGCTTGAGTTGGCTTGAGTTGGAACCGCTGTGAAGACCTGATCGCGCTTGCACTTCAAGATTTGATCCGGTAACTTCTTCGTCCATGAAATCGCATCTTCAGTCCGGCGCCCACAAAAGGGTGTCCGTACCGTCCCAAAAGCGATTGCTTGCCAGATCGAAGGAAGCCGCCACGGATAAACCGAAGTTTTTCGCCGATTACAAAGTTGATGCGAGGAATTTGGATTACGCTCGCTTCCGGCGAGTATTACCCTGACATTCTCAAAGATGCCTGTGAGTTGTACAAGCCGGTTTTGGTGCTTTTCGGTCAGGCGTTGAAATCTTCCGAATCGTCCACCCGGCTTTTCCTGCAAATCGCGGAACAGACTGACGGCTGGATGCGCGTCCAGCTAGCGCGTGTCTTTCGCAAATATGTCAGCCCAGAAACGCCGGTGGAGATGCTTAACCCGTCTTTCCCCGTTCGCGGATAAAACCGCCATATTTCCTCGATTTCCGCTCAAAGGTCTGCCCCACATTTTTTCTTCAGATCTTCCAGTCGTGGGGGCGGCTGTTCCGGCAACGTCAGGTGTAACTGATGAAGCA
>JANYBP010000030.1 GCA_025360745.1 bacterium | reverse complement strand
GGAACCGTCTCAATACTCAAGGAGCGCCCAGATAAGCTGAAACGGCCTGTCATCCTGTTCACCAACCGACCTCGTTGATGAATTCCATCTTTCCGCTTTTGCTCGCTCCAAAAATTCCGCTTTTGAAAACTCCACGACACGGAAATGTAATTGTGTTGTTGGTGGGCACGTGCTTGTCTATAATGCAAAAGTTATTCTTGTGTCTGACGCGTCAAGGAGTTTTCGTTGATGGGAATCGACTTTAACTGTCCGTCATGCGGTAGCGAAATAATGGCGGACGAGTCATCTGCCGGTGAACGCGCCCAATGCCCCAAGTGCAAGGGGCCGATCCTGATTCCACACAAGGGTATCCGTCCGGGAATAGTGTTCTGCGGCTACCGGATCGAACGCAAGCTGGGCGTGGGCGGAATGGGCGAAGTGTGGCTGGCCCAGCACATCACCATGCAACGGAAGGTGGCGCTGAAGATTCTCTTCCCGGCCATGACTTCCGATCCTGATTTTTTGACGCGCTTTATGAACGAAGCGCGGACCGCGGCCAAACTCGAACATCCCAATGTGGTGACCGCGTTCGACGCCGGCGAGAGCGACGGCGTTCATTACCTGGCCGTGTCCTATGTGGATGGCGAGGAAATGGGGGCGCGTCTGAGACGCCTGGGCTTGATCCGGGAAAAGGAGGCGCTGCTGGTGGTACGCGGCGTCGCCGAGGCGCTGGGCTATGCCTGGAACAATTTCCGGATGCTGCACCGCGACGTCAAACCCGCCAACATCATGCTGGCGACCGACGGGACGGCCAAGCTGATGGATATGGGAATCAGCAAGACGCTCACCGAAAACGCGAATGCCGGCGCAGCCGACTATATTGAGGGAACGCCTAACTACATGAGCCCGGAGCAGGCGCGGGGGGAGCAAAGCATCGATTTCCGTGCCGACGTCTACTCCCTGGGCGCCACGCTCTACCACCTGGTGACCGGCGCGGTGGCTTATAGCGGGCATTCCACAATGGCGGTGTTGACCAAGCAGATGACCGAACCGCTACTCTCGCCCCGCAAGCGCAATCCGGCGGTCAGTCTGCGGTGTGCGGCGCTGGTTGAAAAGATGATGTCCAAGGACCCCCAGGGCCGGCATGATTCCTGGGAGAGCGTGGTCCGGGACATCGATTCCGTGCTTGAGTCGGTTTATGGATCTTCTCCGCAAAAAGCCAGCCACGCTCAGCGGCCGCAGACGAAGTCAAAGGCGATCCCGATCGCCGCCGCGATTTTGGTCGTATTGGCGGGGGTGATTGTTTTTTTTGCCGTACGAACCAGGAAGGTTGCGCCAGCCGGCGTGCCGCTGGCGTCGCCGGCCAATACCCAGGATACGGCCGTGGAAATGTGGAACTACGCCGTGCAGTACGCGCGGGACAATCCACGGCAATACGAAATGGCCAAGGGACATTTCCGCACTTTGAAGGGATGCGCGGCGGGAACGAAGTACGAAATGATGGCCGATGTGGAGATCAAGCGGCTCGAACAGGCGCAGCGCGAGGCTTCGAGTCAAGCCGCGGCAGGGGTTCTGGACGGATTGCGGGAGCGGGCGCGGCCCTTGCTTCAGTCTCAGGACTATGCGGGTGCGGCGGCTTTATTTGGGGACTACAACGGCCCGCTGGCCCGGGAAACCGCGCCGGAACGTGAGAAGCTGGCTGCGGAGTTCGACAAACAGGCGAAGCAACTGGCGGTGGTCAGGGCCAAGGCCAACGGCGAGGCCCGCGAGAAGGTGGAGCGGATGATGGCCGCGGCGGCGGGCGATTTGCTTGATTGCAAGACGGACGAGGCGCTGGCCAAGGCCGAGGCGTTGTCCAAAGAAGGACTGCCTGCGGGTTCCGAGGCGGAACGGTTTGCCGCGGTGCGCGATCTGCTGCGAAGGCTGGGCCAGGTCAACGAGATGGTGCTCAAATCCTTCGATGGACAAGTTGGCCGGGAGATTGAAGTGACGCTTGACGGCCAGGTGCAGCGGCTGAAGATTGTGGGAACCAAGGAAGGGGTCGTGCAGGCGGAGCGGAAGGTTGGGGGGGCGATGGTGGGCGTGACCTTCAACATGCGGCAGTTGTCGCACGAGGAACGCTGCCGGCGGCTGCAGGGGCTGGCCGCGCCCGATCTTTGCGCTCTCTGTGCCGGTATCCTGGCGCACTCCAGGGGCGCCGACGAGGAGGCGGCGAAAGTGTTGACAGGCGCCGGGATAATGGGGCCGGCGATGCAAACAGCGCTTAACAGACTGCAACAGGCACGCAAGGACGAACTGGCTGCCCGGGCGCTGACTTCGCTATTGCAGCCTTTGGGAGTATCGGGCAAGGAGCCCGACTGGGCGGTTGTGTCGAATCGTTTGCTGACGGCCAAACTTGACGCAAAGGTACTGTCGTCTGCCTTGAAAGGACTGGATAAGTTCAAGCAGGATTACGGCGCAACGGCGTATGCGGCTGGACGCAAGGAATTCACGGATCAACTGGGTGCGCTCCTGGCAAATCTGTGCGAGCTTCCTGAGTTGCCGGGATCCGATCATAGCCAGCCGCCGGGTGCGGCGACGCCTGCGCGTATGGCCGTCCGCAAATCATCCTACAAGACACCGGAGAGTCTCATCGCTGCGATGAAGGCAGGCAACTCCGACTATAATGGCGGCGGCAGTGTCAAAATGGAAAACGGTCAGATCACGTATGCACGTTTCCTTGCGACCCCCGGCATCACCAATATCGCGCCCCTGAAAGGACTCTCCCTGAATTATCTCAATCTTGGAGGGAACATGGATATCGCCGATTACTCGCCCATTGCCGGAATGCCATTGCGGGAGTTGCTGCTGGAAAACTGCAAATCTTTCGACAATTCATGCATGCCGCTCCTCGCGCCATTGCCGCTGGAAAGACTGAACCTGTATAGCACGCCGGTCAGAAACATCAGCGTTCTCAAGGGAAAGCGGCTAAGCGTGCTGCTTGTGTCCAACATCGGCGATCTGGAACCCCTGCGCGGGATGCCGCTTGAAGAACTTCACGTGAGTTCTTCCGCCAGCATCACCGATCTTGCTCCACTGAAGGGCATGCCGCTAAAGAAACTGTTTTTGTCGTATATGGCCAAGCTCTCCGATGTCGCGGCGGTGGGTTCCCTCGTCGCGCTCGAGGAATTTCAATTAGACGAAGCGCCGGCGGAAGATTTTGCGTGCCTGAGCAAGTTGCATGCGCTGGAAATACTGGATCTGCACAAAACACGCATTGCCAGTCTGAGCGCGCTAAAAAAACTTTTCGCACTGAAGAAGTTGAATATATCCAACACGCTTGTTACGGATCTCGAGCCATTGCGGGACAAGAAACTGGAATGGCTGGCCTGCGAAATTGCAAATATCAAGAATCCTGAAGACATCCGCGCCCTTCGGCACATGCGTACGTTGGCGCGCCTGTCGCCCGGCAAAGGGGCGGGATCCATGCCCAGCGAAGAGTTCTGGAAGCGTTACGACGCCGGTGAGTTCAAGTAAGGCGTCTAAAGTACATTCAGCTCTTATTCGCGAACTCACAGCGCACCGCTGTTTACCTGCAAGCAGAAGCAATAAGCGTAACGCTTTTTCAGTGGGTAATGGGCCTGTGACGGGTGGCAGGGAAGGTAGGGCGCTCTCGCCGAGAGCGCCGTCTTCGGTCTACACACAAGCACCCGCCTGTTATCATCCCACTCGCGGCGGCCTCGGCGAGGCCGGACCTACCAAGCCCTCCCCGTCACAGCCACATTGCTTTCATGGAAATTTGCTAGTGCAAGGGGACGATCATGGTTCCCCGCCAGGGCATCCGTAACGAGGCGTAGACCGCGGCATATCGTTAAATGTTTGACAGATGCCTGCCTGTGTGATATCTTGAATGCCTTTTGCGCTTCACTGGGGTGATTTCGATGGGCGTAAGCATAGCCATGAATCTCGAAAAGCTTCGGATTCCGGCGTCGGTTGTCCGGCGTCTGCCGCGCTATTTGCTTTATACGCAGCGTGCATGCGGGGAGGGCGCGGAGTGGGTTTCATCGCTGGAGATGGCGGCGGCGCTGGGGCTGACCAGTTCGACCGTGCGGCAGGATCTTTCGCATGTCGACTGCGAAGGCATTTCCAAGCGGGGGTATGCGAAGGCGACGCTGGCGGCGGCTCTGGCCAGAGCGCTGGGGGCCGACCGCGAGATCAATCTGGCGATCGTCGGCGCCGGAAATTTTGGCTGCGCGCTGGCGCAAAATGAAATGTTGAGCCGTAACGGTTTCTGGATCCGCGGCTTGTTCGATAACGATGCGCGACTGGTGGGCAGGCGCGTGGGCGCGCTGACGGTGCAGCCGATGACGGAACTGAGGGCGGCGATCAAGGCGCAGCGGGTGGAAATCGGCGTGCTGGCCGTGCCCGCGGCGGCCGCCCAGGAAGTCGCCGACCGGCTGGTGGCGGCCGGCGTTCTGGGCTTGATGAATTTGACGGCGGCGCGTCCTGCCATACCGGCGAAGGTGAGCATGGTGGATGTGCGGCTGGTGGCGAGTTTGCAGGAATTGGCGTATGCGATCAAAGTGCGGAAACTGGCGCCCGTGGTTGCGGGCGCGCAGCTTCTCAGGACAACGGAAAAGACGGATAACAAGATGGAAAGGATCTGACGGACATGGCAACACCTATGGAACAATTGCTGGAACGGCGGCGGGGGGCGAAATTCCATTTGTTCCGCGATAAATTCAGCGCCAATGTGCGCATTACGGTCGGCTCCGCCACCTGCGAAAACGCGGCCGGGTCCGAAGCGGTGCGCCAGCGTTTCAAAGAGCTGCTGGAGCAGCACAAACCCAAGCATGTGGTATTGGGCAGCGTGGGCTGTTCCGGCAAGTGCGACATGGAACCCGTGGTGCTGATCGTGCGTCCGGGCGAACTTCCGGTCAAGTATGTGCATATGACGCCCGCGCGGGTGGACGAGGTTTTCGCCGGGCACATCCTCAATGGGCAAGCGGTGGAAAAGTACACCATGCGCCACGAGTCCGGCCTGCCGGCGGCCGAACAGGTGATCTCGGTCTGCGAAGGCGCGCACTGCCGCGCGCAGTCGGCGGAGATTCAGAAGGCCTTCCGCGAGGCCCTGGCCGCGGCGGGGCTGGCTGAAAAGGTGGTGGTGACGCCTTCGGCGTGCCAGGGGCTTTGCGCCGCCGGGCCGGTGGCCTACATCTATCCCGACGACGTGATGTACCAGCATGTGACACCCGAGGTGGCCGCGCGCATCGTCAACGAACACCTGGTTGGCGATCGGCCCTGCAGCGACCACATCTGGCAGGAGAGCCGTGTCAGCAACCGTTTTTCGCCGCTCTACAGCGACGTATATTTCTTCGGCAAGCAACTCCGCATAACGCTGCGCAACTGCGGTGTGATCGACCCCGAGAGCCTGGACGAGTACCTGGCCGTGCGCGGTTATGAGGCGGCGGTGACCGCCATGACGACCATGACGCCGATGGATGTCATCAACGCGATCACAAAATCCGGCCTGCGGGGCCGCGGGGGTGGCGGCTTCCCGACCGGCGTGAAGTGGAACTTCGCCGCCTCGCAGGCCAGCGATACTAAGTACATCGTCTGCAACGCCGACGAGGGCGATCCGGGCGCGTTCATGGATCGCAGCACGATCGAGGGCGATCCGCACACGATTGTCGAGGGCATGATCCTGGCCGGTTATGCGATCGGAGCGAAGCGCGGTTTTGTCTACATTCGCGCGGAATATTCGCTGGCGATCAAGCGCATCGGAAAGGCCATCGAGGACGCCCGCGCCGCGGGTTTCCTTGGCAAGGGCATCTTCGGGACGCCCAACGATTTCGACATCGAAATCCGTCTGGGCGCCGGCGCCTTCGTGTGCGGCGAGGAAACGGCCTTGATTCATTCGATCGAAGGCGAGCGCGGGCAGCCGCGTCCGCGGCCGCCATATCCGGCGGTCAGCGGTCTGTGGGGCAAGCCGACGGTGATCAACAACGTCGAGACGATGGCCAACCTGCCGGCGATCTTGCTGGACGGGCCGGAATGGTTCGCCTCGATCGGCACCGCCAGGAGCAAGGGCACCAAGGTTTTCGCGCTGGCCGGAAAGGTCAAGAACACCGGACTGGTCGAGGTGCCGATGGGCACGACGCTGCGCCAGGTTGTCTTCGATGTCGGCGGCGGCATCTTGAACGACAAGCGTTTCAAGGCCGTGCAGACCGGCGGTCCGGCGGGCGGCTGCATGCCGGAGTCGGCGCTCGACACCCCGGTGGATTACGATTCGCTGATGGCCGCGGGCAGCATGATGGGCAGCGGCGGCATGATCGTGATCGACGAGGATTCCTGCATGGTGGACATGGCGCGCTACTTTCTCGATTTCACGCAGGACGAGTCCTGCGGAAAATGCACGCCCTGCCGCGAGGGCACCAAGCGCATGCTCGAAATTCTCAACCGCATCACCAGCGGACGCGGGGTCGAGGGCGACGTCGAGAAACTGCTGCGACTGGGCGACACGATCAAGAAGACCTCGCTTTGCGGACTGGGACAGGCGGCCCCGAATCCGGTGCTCAGCACGATCAACCATTTTCGCGCCGAGTACGACGCGCATATTCGCGAAAAGCGCTGCCAGGCGGGGGTCTGCACCGCGCTGCTGAGTTACACGATCGACCCCGAGAAATGCGTCGGCTGCGGCGCCTGCGCCAAGAAGTGCCCGGTCAACTGCATCAAGGGCCAGCCCAAGTCGGTCTATGTCATAGACGCCGTCCGCTGCATTCGCTGCGGGAATTGTTTCAAGGCATGCAAATTCAACGCGGTCCAAAGGAAATAACCAGTCATGGCTGAAAAAACCGTTACTTTGTTCATCAACGACGTTCGCACCACCGTGCCGGCGTCGTCCACGATCATGCAGGCGGCGGATGCTGTCGGGATCAACATCCCGCGGCTCTGCTATCACCCCGACCTGAGCGTGCTCGGCGCCTGCCGGGTATGCATCGTTGAGGTCGAGGGACAACGCAACCCCGTGGCCTCGTGCGCCTTTCCGGTGACGGAAGGCATGAAGGTTCATACTTCCTCGCCGCTCTTGCGTAGGCTGCGGCGGGATATTGTCGAGCTGATTCTCGACAACCATCCGCAGGACTGCCAGACCTGCGAACGCAACGGCACCTGTGAATTGCAGAAACTGGCCTACGACATGGGCGTCAAGACGCGTTTGTTCGCCGGTGAGCGCAAGCGCTTTCCGCAGGACGAATCGTCCCCGGCCGTGATCCGCAATCCGGAGAAGTGCATCCTCTGCGGGCGCTGCGTGCGCGTCTGCGACGAGGTGCAGAGTGTGCATAATCTCAGCCAGCAGAAACGCGGTTTCAAGACGGTGGTCGCCCCGGCGCACGGCGGAAAGATGCAGGAATCGGTCTGCATTCAATGCGGTCAGTGCGTCAACGTCTGCCCGACGGCGGCCTTTGTCCAGCAGGACGAGACCGACAAGGTTTTCGCGGCGCTTTCGGACCCGGCCAAGCATGTGGTGGTGCAGACGGCGCCGGCGATTCGCGCGACGATCGGCGAGGGCTTTGGCTACGCGCCCGGCACGCCGACCACCGGCAAACTGGTCACAGCGCTGCGCATGATGGGCTTCGCCAGGGTGTTCGACACGAACTTCGGGGCGGACCTGACCATCATCGAGGAAGCCACCGAGTTTTTGACCCGCTTGCAGAAGAACGAACGTCTGCCGTTGATCACCTCGTGTTCGCCGGGCTGGATCAATTATCTCGAAAAATTCCATCCGGAGCTGATTCCAAACACCTCCAGTTGCAAATCGCCGATGAGCATGATGTCGGCGCTGATCAAGACCTATTATGCCGAGAAAAACGGCATTGACCCGCAAAACGTCTACGTTGTGGCGGTCATGCCCTGCACGGCCAAAAAGTTCGAGCGTACGCGCGTCGAACACAAGGCGGCGTCGGGCGCGCCCTACACGGATGCCGTGTTAACCACCCGCGAATTGATCCACATGCTGAAGTGCATGGGCATCGACTTCCGCGATCTGGCGGACGGCACCTTCGACACTCCGCTCGGGATCAGTTCCGGCGCCAGCGATATTTTCGGCGCCACCGGCGGCGTGATGGAAGCCGCGCTGCGTACGGCCTATGAAAAACTCACCGGCCAGCCCTGCCCGGATTTGGATTTTGTGCAGGTGCGCGGCGTCGAGGGCGTCAAGGAGGCCTCGCTGGAGATCGCCGGCACGACGGTAAATATCGGAGTGGCCAACGGACTGCATAACGCCAAAATATTGCTGGAAAAGGTGCGCAGCGGAGAAAAGCAGTTTCACCTGATCGAAATCATGGCCTGCCCGGGCGGTTGCGTCGCGGGCGGCGGTCAGCCCTATCCGCCCGTCGGAATGCATGTGCTCGATCCTGAACTGGCCAGGTTGCGCGCCAAGGCGCTTTATTCGATCGATCACGATAAATCCATCCGGCGGTCGCACGAAAATCCGTCCGTGATCACGCTTTACGAGGAGTTCCTGGGCGGCCCCAACAGCCACCTGGCGCACGAACTCCTGCACACGCGCTATGAACCCAAGTTCCCCAGAGGTGTCGTATGATTGCGACTGAGTTGATGAAGGTTGAGAATGACAAGGCCGTGGCCGCGCTGCCCGAGGCGATTGTGCGTTACATCGAATCGGTGCGCGCCTGCGAACACGGCGAAAGTTACCTGATTGCCGTGTTGCACAAGGTTCAGGAGCACTTTGGCTACCTGGATGTGCGACAGATGAGCGCGGTCTCGCAACTGATGCAGATTCCCTCGGCCAAGGTGACGGGCGTGGCAAGCTTTTACCACTTCTTCACCTTTGTCCCGCGCGGCAAGCACAAGCTCTCCATTTGCCTCGGCACGGCCTGTTTCGTCAAGGGGGCGGGCCAGGTGCTCGATAAGATCAAGGAGTTGCTGCATGTCGACGTCGGTCATACCAGCAAGGACCAGTTGTTCTCGCTCGACGTCGCCCGCTGCGTGGGCGCCTGCGCGCTGGCGCCGGTCCTGATCGTGGACGAGAAGGTCTACGCCAACGTCAAGCCGGACGACGTGGCGCGGATTCTCGGCGAGTATGGTTTTGTGACGAAAAAGTGACGGTTGTGGAGATAGCGATGGCCAAGAAAATTCTGATCATAGACGATGACGCCGGTTACACCGCGAAGGTGACCCCGTTGCTGGAAAAAGCCGGTTACCAGGTGCAGGTGACGGCGTCGGGAAACGAGGGGATCAAACAGGCCAAGGCGGCCAAACCGGACCTGGTGATCCTCGATCTGCTGATGCAAAGCCGGACCGAGGGCTTCGCCGTCAGCCGCAACCTGGCGGCCTCGCCGGAATTCAAGGGGATTCCGGTCATGCTGCTCACGGGCGTGCGCAAAGCTTTTCATCTGCCCTTCGCGCTGGAGCCAGACCCAAAGTGGCTGCCGGTGGCGAAGGTGCTCGAAAAGCCGCTGCCGGCCGGACGCCTGCTGCTGACGGTCGCCGAAATGATCGGCGCCGCATGATCGAAGGGTAGGGCGCTCTCGCCGAGAACGCCGTTTTCGATCTATACGTGATCGTCCATCTGTTGTCATCCCGCTCCCGGCGCCCTTTACGAGGCCCTTTCAGGTCCCGGAAGTTACTGAACCATTACGTCGTGACGATCACTTGACACGTCGCCGACGAATACACATCATACGCGCATCTGCACAGGCAAGAGAAGCGCCGGATGACTTATGCGATCGTTTTTTGCAGCCGCTATTTGGGCCGGTTCCTTCCTGGTCGCCCCCGCGCTCAGGGCGGACGACTGGTTCGGAGTCGATGAGTAAGAACCCAGGACGGTTGGTAATGAAAAGAGCGAGCATTGATGTGATCAACGGTTGGCAAGCGGGGAAGTCCTATCCGAATGTCGTTTTCGTGCAAACTGAGTCGGCTGTTGTCGTTTCGGGAGAGGACACGGGCAAGAAGGTCGCTGTCATTACTCTTGAGGCACTAGAACCAGAACCACACTATCTTGTCGAACGAGAGGACGGTTCGAGCTTCATTGCGAGACAATCGCAGTTGAGGAAAGGCTAGCGTTTCTTGCCTGGCGCAACTTCACTTACGGCCCTCGCTCGATGTCGTTCCGCCGGCATCCGGCGGGCGCCCCGCCGCCTGTTGTCGGCGCCTTGCCGATCAGTCCCGCCGCCGCTTCCCGCCGCACGTCATCGAAACCCTCGTCACCTGGTCAGGCGGGGCAGAGACGGCGGGCACGACGACGGCGATGGAAGGGCGCAATGGAGATCCAGGGATGATTCGCACCGGCAACACGCATGTCTACCCTGGAGTACAGTAATGGACATGGTCGCACTTCATGATAAAGCGCTGGGCTTTACGCGGAATTGCCTCTGGCAGGAAGCAGTGCCGTTCCTCAAGTATTTGCTTGAGCAGAGTCCCAACTATGAACATGGAGCGCCGTGGTATGACCTCGCTTGTTGCCAAGACGAACTGGGAGAGGTCGCAGAAGCTCGACGCTGCTATGAACGCGCGCTTGGATTCGATACCATGAACGCAACCGTTCGCTTACTGACATGAGAATGACACGAGACAGACCAGGCACAACCGCAACGCTCTACAAGCGTCACCTGCTCACCATTGTGCTACTGCCACACGTGATCTATGCGATCATGGTCCACGGACCACTTGATGCGATCAAGCTGCCTCTGGCCATCGTGTTCTTCCTCCCTCTCTCCTTCTACTTTATGCCTCCAGCCATCGTTGCTGGAGGTCACGGATTCGTCTGCCAGATTGGCTGTGGCCCGATTTCTCCCCTGGGCTACGCCGTATCTCTCGTGTTCTGGACGGTTGTAGCATTCGCGGTCTCGGCTGCCGAAATGGCCTATAAGATGCATCGGCGATCTTGAACCGCCAGTCCGATTCCGGCATGCTATCGCCATGACCTCGCTGTTTTAGTCTGAACGGAGCGATATGAAAAAAGCGAAGACACTTGCGAAAATAAATTCACCTAAGGCGCCTGTGCCCAAGGGGTGGGACACGACCGACGAGGATGAAATCCGCGTTCGCCAGGCGCGGGCCGCCACGGAGCCGATGGATATCCAGACGCTCGACAAGGGTGAGGGCTATTATTCCACGTTTGTTGTCCGCGCCAAGAGCACGCTGAATCCC
>JANYBP010000031.1 GCA_025360745.1 bacterium | reverse complement strand
CACGAAAACACCCGTGATTCCCAAGTTTTTGGAGGGACGACCTCCGTGTCGTCCGTATTCTAGAGGCCATAATGAGAATTGCTGCGCAATTACGGATTAGTGGCGTCGTAGATCGCGTCGAAGGTGGAGACGAATTCCACGCGGGGAAAAAATGGGGCGGCCACGAACATGCCGGGTGGGATCGGCTGGTTGACGGTGAGCGCGGTCACGCGCAATGTTTCGCGGCTTGTCAGGCCGCCCAGGCTGAACGCGCCCTTATGCAGGCGCGGGATCCAGGCTCCCGGCGCGGCTTCGATAAAGTCGCTGTAATCGTATTGTCCGACCGCGGTCTGGCAGGTGGAACTGGTGAAAAACTCGATGCGCGCCAGGCGGTCCTGGGAATCGAGGTTCAGCACGGCGAAGACCTTGGGCGTGGCGTAACCGCGCCGGATGGGAAATCCGGCGGTGCCCGGGAGATTGGTCTCGGCCACGCCGCGCAACTGGAACAGGTGGTCCATGGCGGCGCCGGGAAGTTTGCGCAGGCTGTCCAGCATGGGTTGATCCAGGCGGACGATGGGACGTGAAAATCCTCTGGCATCGCCCGCCGCGTGGCTGAAGAAATTGGTTCCGTCGGCCACAATCCGGCGCGCCAGCGGCTCGACGTTTTCGACGTTGAGCTGGTCGGGCCGGGCATAGGCGATGCGGCTGAGGAAACGCACCCGCTTGCCGCCGGCCTCGGTGTCGCGCCGGATTTCGCAGGTCAGCGTCCGCACGGAGTCGTAGGAAGCCAGCAAACGTTCGGCCAGCGTCGCCGCCCGCAGCGGCGGCACGACCAGCATGGCCAGCCCGGTCAGGATCAAGATCATATGGAATTGGATCGTCATAAAACCTCCCTATCGGACGGAGCAGGGCACGCCCCGGCACGGCCAACACGATGCCACGCCGGAGCGTCCCATGTAAAGCGCCGTAAGCAGACCGCTATAGTCATCCTTTTCCAGTTTATTATTCAGAAATACACACGAGCCTCCAGGCCTAACTCAGTCCTTGTTTCATAGCCGCTAATCCTTTCCTGGGCGTATTGGACAACCAAACTCGTTTGTTTTGTAATAGACACAGACCAACCGGCGGACAAGTTTAAACGTAGGCGATCCGGATCAAGGGCGTTCATCTGGAATGTTCCCTCAACGAAGCCCCGTGCGCGCCAAGGCAAATCCGTTACGAAACCTACAGCAGGTCCGACGCCGAGCCATGTTTCTCCATGGATTGTTCTTGTTTGAAGTTCGACTTCTCCCAAACCATACATCAACGATCGCGGGAAGAGCGCGAAAGAATAACCCGATCCGCCTTCGATAGCGAAATTCCATTCGTTGCTCGATAGGAAGTCATTGCGGTAGTTCGTGCTAACCTTGAATTTGCGAGAGAGTGGCGCATGTAGAGCATCGCAAGGTTTGAACGTCTCCATATCGAAGAGGCACAGCTGCCACTTCGCAATGTTACCCGTCTTATCGACCAGCGCTTCGGTCGCCAGGATTTGGATTTGAACCGCGGGCTCCATCGCCTCGGATGGGTCAAGGAAGTCGTGATAAGCCGGACGAAATGCCGCAAACCAATAGAACGTGTCGTTACATTTAACTGTACCAGTCGACAATCTTGAGGGAAGGTGCGCCGTCTCTGGGCATGGTGGGCATGGAGGTGCGACAGAAAGCGCTCCTGCTGGCTGCCCAACCCGCACGCTTGGGGCTGCGTGGATGAGGGCGCCCATGATCCGTTGTTGTTCCCCGGCGGGCGTCTTGCCTGCGGCAGCCCGGATTTGTGCAAGTGACATTGCGACATCCAGCATGGTTACCTGCGTGACGGAGTTGGTGGTCTTTAGCAATCCATTCTTCGGGGTTTCTTCTCCGTATGCCATGGCCTTCGTTGCAGTTATCTCCCGGCTTGACAACAACTGAGCGGCAGTTCGCATCGATGTCAGTACGGACGGTACATAGCGGGTGCATTTGACAAGCCCCTGCGTTCGCAATTGGCGAATCACGTCCAGAGGCAGAATGAACAGCCGGCGGTCGAATGCAGGCGAACAAAGGCCGGGACGAACTACATCTAAGAGCGCCAAGACGCCGTAGGAACAGTTTTCGTCCAAGAAAAAGTAACGGCTATAGATGCGCCGCATTTCCCATGTGTGCTGAAAGATGCGTTCGACTTCAGTTGGCGTCAAGGCAAGTTCATATTCCCACATGTCGCGACAGGCGATGGAATTATACTCCTTTAACCTTTCCGCATAGGAAAGCGTTGTGAAGTACGCTTTAAATCCCCCTGTAAGTCCGAAGATTGGGTAAAGGATGCCCGCGTGCTCGTCGATTAACGCTGCATAGTTGACCGTCGGTGCGAGTAGCGGACTTCTGGGAGTGTGGACAAAGATTAGGAAAACATGGCCGAAAGCGCTGCTTATTGCATCGGCCGATGGGGCGGGGAAAGCTAGGATAATTCTTGTTGGTTGCGCCTCGGCAAGCAACCGATCGTAAGCGGTGTTTTTGAAGGTTGGTATCTCGCCTGCCGACAAAGAGCATCGTTCTCGCAACCATGCCAAACGGGCGACGAAACGACTTGTCGCGTGTTCCTCAATGTTCGTGCCAGTGGCATGGAACGCTCGGATTGTCGCCTCAAGTTCGGCCTTCGGGTCGGTTTTACCTCTGTCTGCGAGAAAAAAGCGCGGATCGTCTACGGTGCTCATCCATCCCTTACCGTCGCGCCGGTAGTGTCCGAGCGCCAGCCAGGTTGGGTCGTCATATAGCCGCAACTTGATGGCCGTCTGAAGCACGTTGTCGGCTGCGGTCGAAGCACCTGCGGCGCCGACCGATAGTGGCGTTACAACCGCAATTAACAGGCCGACGATCCGACACGCGATGGAAAAGTAATATGTTTTGCTCGCTGTTCTTGTAGGCATCATTGACGCGTCGTGTTGTCTTGCGTGCTCGCACACTGGGGCAGTAGCCAGATATGCGAGCATGATATCCGGTTAGACAACGACGCGCGCGCCGCTACTATTAAAGGTAGGCACGGTAGGTTCTCCCGTGACAAAACGGCAGTCCGCAACCACCTGCGTGATTACGGGCAAATAGTATCGCCTTTTCCTGAAGTACCGAGCAGTCTAGTGCGGAAACTCAAGTTCGATGGCTCTGCCAAGTTCCACGGGATCGTCATGCTTGATGTAAAGGGGCTTTATCTTTGCAACGGTCTTCTCGCGATCCACGGCAGGAACCTCCATTAAATCAAGCAAAGCGGTCAAGTGGTCACCATTCCCCTTCGAAAGTTCAAGCACCAAGGAATCGTAATTGGTCGCGACAAAGCGAACGATCTTGGATTTGTATTTCTGTTTTTCCGCGCCGACCTTCTGTTCTGGCGTAGAACCAGGCAACGGGGGAAGGGTTACGAGAAAGGTGTCAGGGTAATACATAATTGACTTGTCGCTATTGATGTCAACGAGAAACGCCGTTGTTGAGCAATAGCCCCACATCAAGTCTCCGATGATCCAAAGATTGTATTTGGATGTGAAAACGACCGGAGTATCCTCATACCCCTCTTTTTTGAGGATAATTGGGGGAGGAGGGCGACTTCGCGGCACGAGAATGTTACAGGGAGTAGTTCCCATTTTCGACCCGTTAACACAAACTTCTGCCTTGTTTGGTTCGCTGTTGAACACAAGTTGCTGGCTTGGGTCTGTCATAATACTGGCGCACCCCGTGAACAACGCCATTATCGCAAGGGAAAAGCCCGTGAATGTGAAGTTGAGTAAACTGCGAAATCTCATGTTTATTCTCCGTGTTAAGTTGTGCTCGATACAAACCATTTCTTGGTGCCAAACTGACTCCACTGTGATTGTTACCGTTTCATGGTGAATAAAAACTGTCGACCGTGAAAATCTGCACGCCGGAATTATTCCGAAGTCCAGCACATTGTTTCTCAAAGGCGTTGTCGTTTCGTGCGTCGAAGAACACTATAAGATACGATCCGTCAGCGTTACGCCATGTTCTGTCGTTTTCCGGAATGTACAGCGAGCCTGTCCCGGGCATGTATATATCTTGGTCGGCTTTGCGTCCGAGTATGCCGATTACAGCGTCATACGACATGTGGGCTTTAATGGCGTCGTATTGGGCAAATGTGACGTCGCCCCCACCGCCTCCGGTGTTGCTGCCGCCGGAATCACTGTTGTCCTTGTCGCATCCGACGACACAGAGTCCGACCAACATTGCAAAAAGAAACGACAACCGGGTCAACCATTTAGACTGCAGCCAAGGCATTTTCATGAGTTTTATTCCTTTTCGATAGCGGTTAGTATTTCACGGCAATACCGGCACGGGCATAATAATCCTCTTCATCGAATGCATACCCGCCTTCTATAAGTAGGGTAACACTCGTGGTGAACGCGTAACCAATCCTGGCATTGGCGTAAATCGAATCGAAATCGCTGAATTTCTGATAAAGGACTCCCAAATCGAGCAAAGTCTTGGGTTCCAGATTGAATTCGATACCGCCGCCGACCTCAAAGCCGAATTCGCTATCGGAATCGTTCTCATCGGCACCACCAGCCGACGCCGTCACCCTGTTGTATTCGAACAATCCCCCCGCCAACACATACGGATCGACCGGTTTTCCGGGCGTTAGCAACCCCACGAGGCTGAGTCCCGCCTTTAGGCCACTCCGTGTTAAATCAATCCCGCTTTTGGAGCCTTCCCCATAAATGCCCTCGACTTTCCCAAGTGCAGAGAAATTGTCAGTTAACATTTTATTGAGGGCGCCAAAAGCATCCAGATGCGGGCCGAATATGTCGTTGATTAACTTATCGCCTGAAACAAAAGCCCCCGCTTCAAGGTTCAAGTAATCGGCGTTTCGAAGACTATCGGCAAACCCGCGGACGGAAACTAGGCTAATGATGGCGACAGACGCCATGCATATCCGAATTAACTTGTTCATGGCTCATTCTCCTGTGTGTTCGACATGTTTTAGACAGCGCGCACGACCCTTACAAGTTGCTCATCGGTCGTCTTTGTACGATGCCCGCAACATGCGGTCAAGACAAATCTGCACGCATTTTGCGGTCTTAGGTTGTGAGCTATATAGAAGGGGGCGTGCGAAAGTCCATCCATAGCCCAGAGTACGAAACCGTGTTGCGCGTGTTGGTTGCGTTGCGGCATAAGGCCGGCATGACACAACGCGAACTGGCTCGCGTGCTGGGCCGGGAACATTCGTTTGTCTGGCGGATCGAGACCGGGGAACGGCGGCTGGATGTGGTGGAATTCTTCTGGGTCTGCCAGGCGCTGGGTCAGGACGCGCGCGAGGTCTACAACGGTCTCGTCGAGGAGTTCGGCAGCGTTGCGCGCGTCTATCCCATAAGAGATGCGGCCGCCCGCAAAGCCGCCGAGCCGCCTTTGTCCTATGCGCTGCCTTCGCGGGCGAAACGCCGCCGCCCTTGATTGCCTGACCGGTGAGTAATGACGGCGGATGCGGCGGAAGACATGCCGGGTTCTTTCAGCCAACTGTAAAATAGTCTTGGCCGTTTTTCAGTAGCCTGCATAATCGTCGCATGTTCGAAGGGCTCCCTTATGAGCGGTTTATCGTTTAAATCGCCGCCTGCCAGGGATCGAATAGGGGCGCGCCCATATCCTGCACGTCAGCCAGATTCCGCGTGACCAACGTCATGCGCCCGGCGATGGCCGAGGCCGCCATCAGGCTGTCCATGATCGGCCATGTCCTGCCCCGGCGTTCTCCTTCTCCCATGATCCGGCCCCACAACGCCAACGCCTCCTCGTCCAATGTTACGATGCGACCTTCGAAACGCTTCCGCACATCGTCGGAAAGCCATTTTTCAAGACGGCGCCGACGGTCGCCCGCGTCCAGTCGGGCAATGCCTTTATGGAGTTCACCCAGCGTGAGAACGGACAGGTGCAACCGATCTTCTGGCACAGTGTCGATCCATCCCAAAACCCGACGTTCCGCGTTATGCTTGATCAGTTCGGAAATGACACAGGTATCCAGAAGATAGTTCACAGTTCCACCTTCCGCGCGGTTTCACGGGATCGTCTTAGATCCAGTTCCTGGCCGAAGATCGGGGACTTATGGAAGAACTCCACCAGCGAACCTCTCTTTTGTTTCAGCTTACGGTACTCGGGAACGGACACGACGACAACGACCTCTTGTCCGCGCCGAGTGATCCACTGGGGCCCATTGTGCAGCGTCTCCTCCACCACCTCGCTAAACCGGTTTTTCGCATCCTGCAATGCCCACGCTGTTTTCATGTCGCACCTCCTGGCCAGTCTGTCTAGCCGAATGGTATCAAGGATCGGTCGCTGGCGCAAGGCGCGAAAATTTATGGCAGGCGCTTTTACGCGCCCTGTTTCCGCCTCGCCTCGTTTGCACGACGGGCTTTGGCCGCCGCTTTCAATGCCGGCAGCGCCATGCGGTCCTTTTCACGGTTTAGAAATTTCTTGCTGGCAATGATGCGCTCCAGCGGAAGCACATGGACCGAAAAGCCGCCCAGCGGCGCCACCACGGCGGTTTTGATTTCCTGGTCGAAACTTCCCACTCCATGGACCGTCAATACGATATCGAAACACTCGACATGTTCGCCCGCAAACATAGGCGGATTCAATTCGATCGGCGGAACCAGCGTGCCGCCCAGTTTATTCAAGGCTTTACGGATCCCAGGGTGGGCGATGTTTCGAAACCAAAGATCGACATCCTGCGTGACCATGGGTGCGCCTTGCAGCGCGGCGGCCGACAGTCCCACGACCATGAACGGAACCTTGTTCCGGGTCAGTTCCCGCAGGAATGCCAGTTCTTTAGCGGTGAACATGAGTTTGTCTGCCACGAAGCAACGCCTTTCGCAGCCGCTCGACGGGCGGTAAATCCAGATTCATCAGGGTCCGGAACACAACATCCCGGTCGCACTCCGGATCTTGACGGCAAATCGCGTCCGTGCGCTTCCGCAATTCGTGGATCCGTCGCACGGGACCGGAGGGGTCGGCCAGGAAACGCAGCGGGCTCACGTTCAGACGATCGGCAATCCGGCAAACGGACTTCGGCAGCACCGACTCCTTCCGGGACAGCGAGTAATACGCCGTCCGGCTCACCCCTGCCTGCTCCAAGAGATCGTGCAGACGAATCCGGCGCGTCCGGCAAAGCCGTTTCAAATTGCTCGTGTCGATTCGCATTGCGGATAAGGTACTATAAAATAGTACTTACAGCAAAGGTCAATTTTCCCGCGTAATGTCCGCGCCCAGGCCGCGCAGGGTTTCTTCCACGCACTCGCGACCGATTTGTTACAGCGGCGCGATGCGGTGTTCGTGTCGGCCAGCCAGAACAACCCGCCGTTTCCGGTCCGTCTCACGTCAGCCCTTCTGTTCCCCGTACTTGGCCCGCGACTCCGCCACCGCGGCAGGGGGCCTTCCTTGTACAGGCCGACGCATGGAAAGCGCGACATCGCGGAGTTTCGCCGCCAGCCGCAGTTTCTCGGTCCAACTCAATTTGGCCCGCGACCGCTGCCATTCCGCCTGGCGCTCAAACATGGTCCTGAGGTCAGACATCCAGGAATCTCCTCTTGAAAGCCGCCCACTTCTCCTGCAACCCGTGCCGCGCGGCAAGACCTGCAATTTCCTCTCGCGTCACTGCTTCCGTCTCCAGAAGCGCCAAAATTCGGGCGTGATCCTTGGCCCGACCCACGGATAGGGCAATTACCGCCAAATGCCTTGCGGTGACAACCCTTGCCGGCTGGCCCTCAATCTCCCCAATCTCCGCCTCGCGTACCGCCTCTTCCGTGAGAGTGCTAAATGTCGGGATGAACTGCACCGGCCAGTCTCCTACGAGAATCGCTTCCTCGCGCGGGCGACAGCCGCGCTCCCGGCAAAACCGGTAGATCGGGCCAAGCACGTCAATCGCTGCCGCATCCTTGAGAAGGACCAGCACGTCCGCATCCAGCGTCGCCACCGGTTCCGTGTACCGCATCTGCGCCATGGCGCCGAAGATGGCGTAGTTTTGAATCACCCCGGCTTGTTTCATCTCGTTCAACAACTCAATGACCGTCTTCATGGAAATCCTTATGTCACTGTTCCGCCGGCCTCAAGACACGCCGGGACCGGAACAACTCGGAAGCTACTCGGAAGTCCAGCGCTTCCGAGTTCGACTCGGGCAACGGTGTCTCGTCGAACACCTCGTTCGCCGCTTCGCGTTTCATCTCCGCCGGCACACCGGCGGGCGACGACAAATCGCGCTTGAATTCCAGCGTCTTTCCCTCCGGCCGCCGCAATAGTGAGAGTAGGTCCATAGCTCGGTAATTTAACTCGGAAGGTGCTGAAGGATCAAGGCTTCCGTGCAAAAATGGTTCTGTTTCCTCCCAAGCCACGCAGGGTTTCCTCCACGCGCTCGCGGCCGACTTTTTACAGCGGCGCGATGTCGTTCAGCGGGCGACGCATACCTTGAAATCTCGGTTGCAGCAACCGAATTTTCAAGGTCAATTTTCCCGCGTAATGTCCGCGCCCAGGCCGCGCAGGGTTTCCTCCACGCGCTCGTAGCCGCGGTCCACCACCTCGGCGTTTTCGATCGTGCTGGCGCCGCGGGCGCAGAGCGCGGCCACCAGCAGCGCCATGCCGGCGCGGATGTCGGGGGTCGTCATCCTGGTGCCGTGCAGCCGGGCGGGGCCGCTGACCAGCACGCGGTGGGGATCGCAGACCACGATCCCGGCGCCCATGTTGATCAGTTCGTCCACAAAATACATGCGGCTCTCGAACATTTTTTCAAAAAAGAGCGCCGTGCCGGAGGACTGGGTGGCGGCCACGATGGCGACGCTCATCAGGTCCGACGGAAAGGCCGGCCAGGGGCCGTCCTCGAATTTCGGAATGGCGCCGTTGAGATCGCGCACGATGCGCCGCGTGCGCCGGGCGGGCAGCGTCAGGCGGCCGGACGCATCGAGCGTGCAGGCCATGCCCAGGCGCTGCAGCGGACGGATCAGCCGGGCCATGGGCTCCAGCGGCGCCCCCTCCAGCGTCAGCTCGCCACCCGTGGCCGCGGCGGCCAGCAGGTAACTGCCGGCTTCGATATGGTCGGCCAGCACCGTGTGGGTGGCCCCGTGCAGCGCGGCCACGCCGTCGATCTCCAACCGGTTAGTGCCGACGCCGCGAATGACCGCGCCCATGGCGATCAGCAACGCGGCCAGGTCGCCGACATGCGGCTCGCAGGCGGCGTTGAAGAGTGTGGTCGTGCCCTCGGCCAGCACGGCGGCCATCAGGATGTTTTCGGTGGCCGTGACGCTGGCCTCGTCCAGCGTCAGCTCCGCGCCGCGCAGGTTGCGGCGGCGGAAGGTGTAATGGCCGGCGCCGGGCCGCATTTCGATGCCCAGTGCGGCCAGGCCCTCGACATGGGTGTCGAGCCGCCGCCGGCCGATGATGTCGCCGCCCGGCGGCGGCAGCGTCACCCGGCCCAGGCGCGCGGTCAGCGGTCCGGCGAAAAGAATCGAGGCGCGCACCTGGCGGCAGAGCGCGGGATCGAGCTGTCCCCGGCGCAGGCCGCGGGCGCACAGCGTGACCCGCCGCTCTTTCCGCTCCACCGCCACGCCCAGCGCGGCGAGAATGGCCAGCATCGTCTCGACATCCCGGATGCGCGGGACATTATCGAGCGTAACCGGCTCGTCCGTAAGCACGCTCGCGGCGAGCATCGGCAGGACGGCGTTTTTGTTGCCGGCCGGCCGCACCACCCCGCTCAAGCGGCGGCGGCCATGGATCAAAAATCGGGACACGGACGATCGCCTTTCTGCTATCGGAAACGGCAACTTGTCTTACGCAAGGTGTTCGGTGTTCATTGCTCGTATTCCAGTTTCCCCAGTCGGATCAGGCTCTCCAGGTCCTCGGCATCCTCCGGCCGGTAGCGGCTCACGACCCGGCGGCTTTCGGCAAGCCCCCCCGCATCGGCTCCGCCGAGCATCCGGCTGATATCCGCCAGATCCTGCGTCCTGCCCGCCCCCAGTTTCATCAGCACCAGATACGGGAGGGAGATGTACGGAAGACCATCCTTTCCCCGAATGGAGATCCGAAGGGCCTCTTCGAGCCAGGGCGCATCGAACGACACGAGGTCCAGACTCCGGCCATCGGGCAGCCGCCATGTGCTGCCGCCGATGGTAAGCGGTCCGGTCTTCTCGCATCCCGCATCCCTCAACGCCGCCTCCGCCCGCGCCGTATCCTCCGGCCGCACGAGGATATCCGTATCCAACGTCATGCGTTCCGGCATATAGAGGCGCGTGGCCAGACCGCCCACAACGGCGAACTCAACGCGCGCCATCATAAGGAAACGCAGGTCCGGAGATCCAAAGGCGGCGGTTCGTTCTCGCAGCGAGAGCGAACCACTCCCCGAGCCGGGTTTCGCATGCCGGCCGGCGATCGAAAGGTATTGTTTGCGTTGCTCCGGCGTCACGACATTCACCTAGCCTTTATCATACCGTGCGGCGCGGGAGGGAGCAAGTTGCGGAAGATTTTGACGCAAAGGCGCTAAGGCGCAAAGAAAAGCGGTTGTTGGTTTTAACTCAAGAAAGCATTCTTTGCGTCTCTGCGTCAACGAATTCGCCCTCATTACTCGTCTGGCTGAACACCTCTTCCTCTACAGCGTCTTCGCCACTTTGACGACGTTGGCGACGGTGAAGCCGAATTTTTCGGCGAGCTTTTCGTATGGGCCGGAGAGGCCGAAATGGTCCAATCCGAGTTGCTTGCCGCGTGTCCCCGTGTAGCGCTCCCAGCCGAAGGTGCAACCGGCTTCGATCGAGAGGCGGCGGGTGCAGGCCGGCGGCAGGACTTCGGACTTGTAGTCCGCCGATTGCCGCTCAAAAATGTCCCACGAGGGCATGCTGACCACCCGCACGCGGGTGTCGGCGGCCAGCAGTTTGGCGGCTTCGAGCGCCAGGCTGACCTCCGAACCGCTGGCGATCAAAATCGTCTCGGGCACGCCGGGGGCGCTTTGCCAGAGGGTATAAGCGCCTTTTTCCAGCATGGCGGCCGGCGGGAATTGCGTGCGGTCGAGCACCGGCAGATTCTGCCGCGTGAGCAGCAGCAGCGTCGGCCCCGTGGCGTGCCGGAGCGCCGCCAGCCAGGCGGCGGCGGTTTCCGTGGCGTCGGCCGGCCGGATCACCGAGACGTTCGGCATGCAGCGGAAACTGGCGGTCTGCTCGACGGGTTCATGCGTCGGGCCGTCTTCGCCGACATAGAAACTGTCGTGGGTGAAGACGTAGATCACCGGCAGGCTCATGATGGCCGCCAGGCGCACCGACGGCCGGCAGTAATCCGAGAAAACGAAGAAGGTGGCGCCGTAGACGCGGAAGCCGCCATGCAGGGTCATGCCGTTCATGATCGCGGCCATGGCGTGCTCGCGGATGCCGAAGTGCAGGTTGCGGCCGGCGAACTCGCCGGGTTTGACCGAGGCCTGTTTCTCCATCAGCGTCTTGGTGCTGGGGGCCAGGTCGGCCGAGCCGCCGACCAGCCAGGGCAGTTCCGCGGCCAGGGTCTGGATCATCTTGCCCGAGGCGGCGCGGGTGGCGACCGGTTTGGCGTCGCACAAGGCCGCCAGTTTGGCGCCCAGATCGGCGGGCAACTCCTGCTTCTGGCAGGACTCCCAGCTCGCGGCCAGTTCCGGGTGGGCGGCGAAGGCGGCGGTCCGGCGCTGTTCCCAGGCGGCGCAGGCGGACTGCATCTCGCGGGCGCGGGCGGCGAACAAGGCGCGCACGGACTCGGGGACATGGAAGGCCTCGGCGGGCATGGCCAGGGCCTCCTTGGTGGCCTTGATTTCATCCGCGCCCAGCGGCTCGCCGTGGGCCTTGTGCGAATCGTGCAGTTTCGGAGCGCCCTGGGCGATGTGCGTATGGGTGATGATGATGACCGGGCGGTCCGTCACCGCGCGGGCGGCGGCGATGGTGCGGTCGATCTCCTCCAGATTGTGGCCGTCCATCTCGAGCACATGCCAGCCGTAGCTCTCGAAACGCTGGCGGACATTGTCCGAGTAGGCCAGACTGGTGGAACCCTCGATCGTGATGCGGTTGCTGTCGTAGAACAGGATCAGCTTGCCGATCTTGAGGTGGCCGGCGAGCGAGCAGGCTTCGTGCGAGAGGCCCTCCATCAGGCAGCCGTCGCCCGAGATGACATAGGTATAGTGATCCACCAGTCTGGCTTCCGGCGTGTTGAAGCGCGCGGCCATCATCTGTTCCGCCAGCGCCATGCCGACGGCGTTGGCCAGTCCCTGGCTGAGCGGACCGGTGGTGGTTTCGACGCCGTCGGTATGCCCGTACTCCGGGTGGCCGGGCGTGAGGCTGCCCAGCTGGCGGAAGCGTTTGAGTTCCTCGAGCGGCAGTTTATAACCGGCCAGGTGCAGCAGGCTGTAAAGCAGCATCGAGCCATGGCCGGCGGAAAGCACGAAGCGGTCGCGGTCGGCCCAGTGCGGCTGCGCGGGAGATTGTTTCAGATATTTCAGCCAGAGCACCGCGCTCACGTCGGCCATGCCCATGGGCATGCCCGGGTGGCCGGAGTTGGCGGCCTGGACGCCGTCCATGGCCAGGCCTCGAATCGTGTTCGCCGTCAATGCGATAAGGTGCATATTTGTCCCGCTTTCCATGGATTAATCCCGGTTTTGGCGGAGTCGCGCAATAAAGGCCTTGCGTTCCACCCCCCCGGTCTGGTATCAACAGCCGCTGTTTATCGTATAGAAATGCGGTGTTTGTCCAGTCCGCATTTCCGCCAACCAGAAACACCGAAAGAGTATAGATAACGTTATGAGCAAATATGTGTACAGTTTCGGCGCCTCGGGCTCCGAAGGCAAGTCGAGCGACAAAAATCTATTGGGCGGCAAGGGCGCCAACCTGGCCGAGATGTGCAAGCTGCACATTCCGGTGCCGGCGGGCTTTTCGATCACGACCACCTGTTGCGTGGAGTATTTCAAGGACGGCTCGAAGTTCCCGCCGGGCCTCAAGGCCGAGGTCGAAGCCGCCATGGTCAAGGTCGAGAAGGAAATGGGCATGGGCTTCGGCGACGCCGCCAACCCCTTGCTGGTCTCGTGCCGTTCGGGCGCGCGCCAATCCATGCCGGGCATGATGGACACGGTGCTCAACATCGGCATCTGCGCCAAGACCATACCCGGCCTGATCGCCAAGACCAAAAACGAGCGCTTTGTGTACGACTCCTACCGCCGGCTGATCATGATGTACTCCGACGTCGTGATGGAGAAGGCCGAGGGCGTCGAACCCAAGGAAGGCCGCGGCATCCGCGTGCAGCTCGAAGAGATCATGCACGAGATGAAACAGAAGAAGGGCTGCGCCAGCGATACCGACCTCAAGGCGGAAGATCTCAAGGCGCTCTGCGAAAAATTCAAGGAGCGCGTCCGCAAGGCGCTGGGCAAACCCTTCCCGGACGACGCGCGCGAGCAGCTCTGGGGCGGCATCGCCGGCGTGTTCAAGAGCTGGAACGGCAAGCGCGCCATCTCCTACCGCCGCATCGAGAACATTCCGGACGAGTGGGGCACCGCGACCAACGTCCAGGCCATGGTCTTCGGCAACATGGGCGATACCTCGGCCACCGGCGTGGCCTTCACCCGCAACCCCGCGACCGGCGACTCGCGCTTCTTCGGCGAGTGGCTGGTGAACGCGCAGGGCGAGGATGTCGTGGCCGGCACGCGCACGCCCAATCCGATCAACGATGCCACCAAGAACGATCAGAACTCCAGCATGCTCTCGCTCGAAAAGGCCATGCCGGCGGTCTACAAACAGCTGGCCGGCATCCGCGACGCGCTCGAAGCCCATTTTCACGACATGCAGGACATCGAGTTCACGATCCAGGAAGGCAAGCTCTACATGCTGCAGACCCGCACCGGCAAACGCACCGGCACGGCGGCGCTCAACATGGCCATGGACATGCTGGAAGAGGGGCTGATCGACGCCAAGACCGCGGTCATGCGCGTCAAACCCGCCCAGCTCGATGAACTGCTGCACCCGATTGTCGGCAAGGACGCCGAGAAAACCGGCAAGGTGCTCGTCAAGGGCCTGCCGGCCGGCCCGGGCGGCGCCTGCGGCGCGGTGGTCTTCACGGCCGCCGAGGCCTGCAAGCAGGTCGCCGCGGGCAAGCAGGTGATCCTCGTGCGCGAGGAGACCAACCCCGAGGACGTCGAGGGCATGCGCGTAGCCAGCGGCATTCTGACGGCGCGCGGCGGCATGACCAGCCATGCGGCGCTGGTCGCGCGCGGCTGGGGCAAGTGCTGCATCGTCGGCGCCGGCGCCATGCACGTCAACGCCTCCAAGAAGGAACTGGTTGTGGACGGCCAGAAGATCAAGGAAGGCGACCTGCTGACGCTGAACGGATCGCGCGGCATCGTCTACGTCGGGCAATTGACGCTCGTGGACGCCACCACCAATCCGCGCTTCCAGGCCTTCATGCAGATGGCCGACAAGTTCCGCACCATGGGCGTGCGGGCCAACGCCGACACGGCCGAGGACGCCCGCCGGGCGCGCCAGTTCGGCGCCGAGGGCATCGGACTGTTCCGCACGGAGCACATGTTCTACGGCAAGGGCAGCGAGGAACCGCTCTTCCTGCTGCGCAAGATGATCCTCAGCAACACGCAGGCCGAACGCGTGGCCGTGCTCAAGAAGCTCTTCCACTTCACCAAGAGCGACATCAAGGCCGCCCTGGCGGCGATGGACGGTCTGCCCGTCACCATCCGCCTGCTCGACCCGCCGCTGCACGAATTCGTGCCCAAGAGCCTGGCCAAACAGAAGGAACTGGCGCTCAGCCTCGGCATCACGCCCCGCGAAGTCCAGCAGCGTGGCGAATTGCTGCACGAGAACAACCCCATGATGGGCCACCGCGGCGTCCGCCTCGGCGTCACCTATCCCGAGGTCACGGAGATGCAGCTGCGCGCGATCTTCGAGGCGGCGGCCGAACTGCTGAAGAGCGGCAAGTCCTGTCACCCGGAAATCATGATCCCGGTCACCTGCGACGTGAGCGAACTCAAGCATCAGCGCCTGCTCTGCGAGAAGGTGCATGCGGAAGTCTGCGCCAGCAAGGGCCTGGAGTCGATCCCCCACTCCTACGGCACCATGATCGAGATCCCGCGCGCCGCGCTGCTCGCGGACCGCATGGCCAAGGAGGTCTCATTCTTCTCGTTCGGGACCAACGACCTGACGCAGATGACCTTCGGCTTCAGCCGCGACGACATCGGCGGCTTCATGCCGGACTACCTCAAGCAAAAACTGCTGCCGGCCGATCCTTTCGCGACGATCGACCAGGACGGCGTCGGCCAGCTCGTCAAGATGTCCGTCGAGAAGGGCCGGAGCACCCATCCCGGCCTGAAGTGCGGCATCTGCGGCGAGCAGGGCGGCGACCCGGAATCGGTGCGCTTCTGCTTCAAGACCGGACTCAACTATGTGAGTTGCAGTCCCTTCCGCGTGCCCATCGCCCGCCTCGCGGCCGCGCAAGCCGCGATCCAGGGCTGAGGAAATGCGCAGGCTGTAGGGGTTCAGGCTGTAGGCTGTCAGGCAAGACAATGCGCGTTTTCCTAACAGTCTTCAGTCTAAACTGCTTCAGCCTTGGCGTCCCTATGGGACGCTGGTGAATTGAAGCCTTTGGCGAACGAGGCGGTGCATGACAAGCGCTTTATTGCCGGTGGCGGACGGGGTCGAGGAGATGGAAGCGGTGATCGCCGTGGATATGCTGCGGCGCGCCGGCTGGCGTGTGACCATGGCCGGCCTGGCCGCCGGCCCGCTCACCGCCTCGCGCGGCGTGCGGCTGATTCCCGATACGACGCTGGATGACGGGCTTTCGGCGAAAGATTTCGACGTGCTGCTGATCAGCGGCGGGGCCAAGGGCGTCGCCAACCTGCGCGCCGACGAGCGCGTGCTCGCGCTCGTGCGCGCCTTCGCCGCGGACGACAAGTGGATCGGCGCGGTCTGCGCCGGCCCGCTGGTCCTGCAAAGCGCGGGCATCCTCGCGGGCCGCCGCGCGACCTGCCACCCCGGCGTGGCGCGGGAACTGACCGCGCCGCTGCGCAGCGCCGCTCCGGTTGTGGTGGACGGCCGCCTCGTCACCAGCCAGGGGCCCGGTACCATGCCGGCCTACATCCTGACCCTGATCCGGCTCGTCAGCGGCGAAGCGGTCGCCCGCGAGGTCGCCCAAGGCATGGTTCTCGATCTGTCTTAATAAGGAGATGCGCCCATGCAGGACGTCTTTTTCTACGAAGCCTTCGAGGAAGAAGCGGCGGCGATCCGGCGTCATCTCAAACCCGGCATGCGGGCCGAGTTCACCCCCAAGACGATCCAGGAGTGCGGCGACCATCCCGTGCCCGCCCGTGTGATCAGCCTGCGGACCCAGTCGCTCTTTCCGCCGGCTTGGAAGCCCGGTTCGTTCGCGATCCTCACCCGCAGCACCGGCTACGATCATGTCACGGCCTACCGGCGCCGTAGCGGCGTCGCCGTGGACGGCGGCTACCTGCCACTCTACTGCAATCGCGCCGTCGCCGAACAGGCCATGCTGCTTTGGATGGCGTTGCTGCGGCGCATGCCGTTGCAGCTCAAGAATTTCCAGACCTTTCACCGCGACGGCCTGACCGGTCGCGAATGCGCCGGAAAAACGCTGGGCGTCTTTGGCGTCGGCCACATCGGCTCGGAAGTCGTCAGGATCGGGCGCGCCCTCGATATGCGCGTGCTGCCCGTGGACCTTGTCCAAAAGCAGCCGGACCTGGCCTATGCGCCGCCGGACCAGGTTCTGGCGGAATCGGACATCATCGTCTGCGCCATGAACCTGACCGAGGAAAACTGCGGCTATTTCCGCTATCAAACACTGCGCGAGGCCAAACGCGGCGTGTTGTTCGTCAACGTGGCGCGCGGCGAATTCGCTCCCGCGACCGACTTGCTGCTGCTGCTGGAAGAGGGACAACTGGGCGGCGTGGCCCTGGACGTCTACAACCACGAAAGCGAACTGGCCGTCTCCCTGCGCAGCGGCCGCGTCTCCGAGGACCCCGAAGTCCAGGCGCTGCTGAAACTCGCCCGCGATCCCCGCGTCGTCTGCACCCCCCACAACGCCTTCAACACCGTGGAATCGGTCGAACGCAAAGCCGAACACAGTGTGCGGCAACTGGAAGCCTACCTCTCCACTTCCCGCTTCCTCTGGCCCGTGCCGTAGGGATTCGAACGGTGCGCGAAACTATTGTCAACTCAGCGAAGCCATGCGGCAACGGGCGCAAGGAAGAACTCCTCCAGGGGGATTCCTCCTCCACCGACCAGTAATGCGCGGGTGGCGGGATACAGTATCGGTCAGGTGAAGCGATAGCGTTGTACATTGAGGAATGCGCATGGGTGATAGAGCGTTCATATTTAGGACGGGCGCTATTTCGAGGGCGGACTGCAATGTGCTGGCGAGAATAAAGAATCGGGCGGGCGCGCTGGTTTCCTGCCTGATCGTATTCCTTGTCGGCGCCTCGATCATTCACACCTAACAAGTCTGACTCGGATAACGATGGACTGCCGGACGGCTGGGAGGTCGCGCATGAGTTCAGTCCATTGATACCGTCCGGAGTCGACGGCGCCGATGGCGATCCCGATGGCGACGGCATGGATAACCTGTCCGAGTACATCGCCGACACGAACCCGCGCGATGCCCAGTCCCGTCTGGAGATCAGCGGGATCAGCCTGATAGACGCCGGGGCCACCAACAAAACCCTGTTCTACCGGATCAAAGCGGAGCGCTAGTCCTTGCTGCCTATTGCCGGTTCGGATATCTTGCCGCATGACTTTGCCGGGTAAAACGGTGTCAATTCATGACGCAAGTGGGCTCGAGCAGGTCGGGAAACGATTGAAGTTGGACCCCGGCGTTATCCGTCAAGTGCGCGGGGCGTTTCTTCGCTCATTCCTTGGCGAGGCCAAAGCCATGGAAGCGATTCCTGTCGGCGTGCGTGACAGGTTCGCGGCGGCGGTGCGTTTCCATGAACTCACGCCCGCGGATCGCCGGGATTCCCGGAAGGACGGGGCGACGAAAGTGGTGTTCCGGACCCCGGATGACCACTTGATCGAGAGCGTGATTCTCCGGATTCAAAGCGGACGCTCATCCCTGTGTGTGTCATCGCAGACCGGTTGTGTTGGGGGGTGCCGATTCTGCGCGACGGGCCGGATCAAAGGCGGGCGCAATCTGACAAGCGCCGAGGTGCTTGACCAGGTTGTGCGGGTGGGCGAGATACTCGCCGCCGAAGGGCGCAGGCTGCGCAATGTGGTGCTCATGGGCATGGGGGAACCGCTCCTGAACGAGGATGTCGTGTGCTCGGCGCTGGCGGCGTTGCGGGGCCACGACGGGTTCAACCTGTCCGGCCGCCACCTCCTGGTCTCGACGCTGGGAATTCCCGACGCCATACGCCGCCTGGCCGCGAAGTTTCCCCAAGTGGGCCTGGCGGTAAGCCTGCACAGCGCCCGGCAGACGGTTCGTGATGATCTGATGCCCCTGGCCCGGCGGTGGCCGCTTGGCGAACTTCGCCAAGCCATTCTGGATGCCAATACCCTCCAGGACAGGACGGTGATGATCGAAGTCCTGATGCTCGACGGGGTGACGGATACGGAGACCGACCAGGCGGCGCTGATCGAATGGCTGACAGGATTGAGGGTTCACGTGAACCTGATTCCTTTCAATCCGGTCGGGGATGTTGCGCTGGATGGCGTTCGGTTGCGAGCTTCGCACAGCGTGCGGATCCAGTCGATGCTGGAGGCGCTGAAGGCGGCCTCATTCACGACGACGCGACGCCGATCGTTGGGCTCCGACATCGGCGCGGCTTGCGGCCAGTTGGCGGGAGACCAGTCCGAACAAAGTCAGCCAGCCTGAAGTTTTCCCGGCGGGCTTACTCAAACTGCTGCGGACGTTCGTCCAAGAACAGGATGGACAGAATGGCCGGCGCAGGCATATCCTGTATGCACGCACGAAGCAAACAGTGCATACCGGAGGACGAAGAATGAGAACGACACTGGACCTGCCTGAGACGCTCGTGAAGGAAGCGATGAGCGCCTCGCACCAGAAGACCAAGACAGCCGTGATCATCGCCGCGCTGCAAGACCTGTTGAGGAAGAGCCGCCTGCAGGAACTGAGGCGGTACAAGGGCAGGGTTGACCTCGACGTCGATCTGAACGTTCTGCGGAAGCGCGCATGAATGTTCTCGTCGATAGCTCGGTCTGGGTGGCGTACTTCCGCGGGGCCGCCGCCCTCCCGGACGTAGATTGGCTGATCGAAGAAGGGTTGGTTGTCACGAACGAGCTGATCCTTGCGGAACTGACGCCCGCTCTGCACCTGCGCAACGAACGCAAACTCGTCGCGCTTCTTTGCGAGATGGAACGCATCCCCCTGGCGATCGACTGGGATGCAGTTATTGAACTCCAGGTGATCTGCCTCCGCAATGGCATCAACAAGGTCGGCATCCCCGACCTCATCATTGCCCAGCAGGCGATGCAGCACGACATCCCGCTGTTCACACTCGACAAGCACTTTGTCCTGCTCGGAAAACGAGTCCCGTTGCGCATCCATTATTGATGACGGACGGAATCACCGTAAAATAGGGCCTTCCAGGATTAGCGTACGGCTTTCGATTGAGGAGCACGGCCTGACCGATAGCGGAAAAGCGACTAAGTGTGTGGGACTAAGCGTAACCGACTAAGCGTGGGACTAAGTGTGGGGAGGAAAGTGTGACTGTTGACATTTAGTCCCACACTTGATCGGTTACACTTAGTCGACTCGCTTAGGCGTCGCGCATAAATAAGTTGAGCAAATATTGAGGATCATCTCGAGCGAATGGCATAGTTCCAATCACCATGGAAGTTGTTCTTCTTGATGCGGACGGCGGCCAATTCGGCGTCGGTCACCTTGATGCCAGGTTCGTA
>JANYBP010000029.1 GCA_025360745.1 bacterium | reverse complement strand
ACGTTGCTTCCCAGCGCCTGCCAGCCGGAGGCCAGATCCACCGTGCCCGTGCCGGTCACCGTCGTCGCCAGGTAAAGGTTCGTCGTCCACAGCCACTCCACCGTCGTGTCGTTGGTGATCGTAAACGAACCGGTATTGGTGCCGTTTCCCGAGGCTGGCGCGCTGCCGCTGCCGCTCCAGCCCAGACTGACATACTGCGTGGCCAGGAGCCCGTCATAGACCGTCGCGTTCGTCAGACCGGCGGAGAGGCTCGTGCCCCATTCGTACGACAGCGCGCCCGGCGCGGGCAGGCACGCGCCATGGGCCGAGGCAACCGTCAACGCATACCAGTCGTTGCTGGTAAAGACCGCCGTCACCGCGCGCTGGCGGGTCATGTTCAGCGAGAGTGTATTGCCGTTGGTGGTCGAGCCGTCCAGATCGCCGCTCCAGGCAACGTGGTGGTACGCGGACGGTACGGCTGTCAGTTCGGCCGTCGTCCCGCTCATGCGCCAGCCATCCGGCGTCGCGATCGTACCCGGACCGGTCGCAGCGCACGACAGCCAGTAGTTGGTCGTCCAGCGCCAATCGAGTGTCGAATCGGCGGTCATCCGGAAAACCGTTGAAGTGTAAGCGCCCGAGGCCGGCACACTGCCGGCGCCAGTCCAGCCCAGACAGACGAATTGCGTGGTCTGCGGGGCGAGTTCGACCGGCGATCCGGAGATACCGCAGCGCAGCACGGCATTCAAATCGTTGGTGGTGACGCCCGCCGCGGGATCGGGCGTGCCGTACGGCTGTGCGCCGATGGTCAACATGTAATGCCGCGGCGAAAAAACGGCGGTCAGCGGGCCGCGCGCGCGAGTCATGACAAACGTCGCGCGATTGCTGGACAACGACACGGCGGCGTTCGTGTCCCCTTCCCAACGATTGAAATCGTAATGCGCGGACGGCGTGGCCGTGATGGTGACGGACGAACCCAGCGCCCGCCAGCCGCTGGCCGTATCCACACTGCCGCCATCGCCGGCGGTTACGTTCAGGAAAACATTGGTCCGCCAGAGCCAGGCAACGGTTGTGTCGTTCGTAATCGTGAAAAGTCCGGTGCCGGCGTTCGTGCCGGCGGCCGGCGCGCTGCCCGTCCTGGTCCATCCGGCGCAGACGTATTGCGTGGCGCTGGCGCCCTCGTAGACCACGCTGTTGGTCAACCGCGCGGCCAGTCCCGCGCCGTAGTCAACCGCATGACTGCCCGCGGAGGGATCGCCCTGGCCGCGATCCGCCGCGATATTCAGCGTCCGCGCGTCCAGCGCGAAAGCCGCCGCCAGGGTGTGATTGCCAGCGACCGCGCTGAAGGCGTAATTCGTGGCGGCGCCGACGGACACGCCGTCCACCGTCAAGTCGGCAACGTGATAATAAACGTCCGGCGTAATCGCGAAACTCGCGCCATTGCTGTCCACCTGGATACCGCCGGCGGGATTCACCGCACCATGCGCGCCGGCGAACGCGGTGATGGTCCAGGAATCCGGCGCATTGTTTGTGAAAGCGGCGGCCAGCGCGACGGCGCCGGTTACAACGAGGTTAAGCGGGTTGTTTGTGGAAACAACAGCGCCTGTCCAGCCAAGGAAACGGTAGCCATCGGACGGCACGGCGGTCAGGCGCGCGCCGGCGGCGCGGTCCACCCAACCGGTGGAACCCCACACGGCGCCATTCGAGTCGGCGCTGGCCGTTACCAGGTACTGGGTCTTCCAGAGCCAGTTCACGGTTGTGTCCTGCGTCACGAAGAAAACACCGGTATTGGTGGTCGTGCCCGAGGCCGGTGCGCTGCCGGCGCCGCTCCAGCCCGTGCAGACCAATTGCGTAGTCCCCTGAGTGAGCGCGCCATTCGTGACCGCGCAGGCCAGATTGGTGAAATCGCCGATCCAGTTGCTGCCGACGGCCGGCCAGGCCTGCCCCGCGGAGCTGGAGATCGTCAAGCGTTTCTGGTCAAGCACCTGCCCAGGATCGCCCAGCAGGGTGTACATTTCCACCATGTATTGGAACCGCATCAATTGTGACCAGTACCCGCGTATCGCGGTCTGCGTGGCCTCGCCCAGCCGCGCCGCTTTGTCCACGAACATGGAAGCGAAGAACCCCTCGCCTATGGTTTGGTCGCCGACAGCGTCCGCGGGCCCGGAGCAGGAAAAAAAGGCCGAAAAGGCTTTGTTCGAGGCCAGAACCCCCACTTCGCCGAACGAGGGCGTAATGCTGTTGCCGGGCCATTCATACCTGTTCAAAAAGCATGACAATCCCATGCCGATGGCGGGAAACGGCCATCTGAGATCCGTATAGTCGCTATCCAGAATCATCACATTTCCCAGGGAATGCCAATTCGCATGGCCGAAAAAGCTCATCAGGCCCACGCCGTTCCACATGTTGTTCGTGACGGCCGTTTTCAAATTTTTCAAGTTTGTACTGCCGCTGGAACTACCGGCGGGCAGGTAGTTTGTGAAGACGGTAAAAATGTTGGTCGGAACGCAGGCGGCCATGACGGTGCTGACCGCATCGAACGGATACGCGGTGTTACCGACCGGCTGCGGGTCGTCGGCAATGACTTCGACGCGCATTTTTTGAACCGACGGCGCTTCGTAGGCGATGACCTTGTCCACGAAGCGTTCCATTTCGTTACTGGTCACGGCCGGGATGCGCCCCACCGCCAGATCCGGCATGCCGTCGCCGTCGGCGTCCACCAGTCCCGCATCCGCGCTGTTGAATCCGCCGCCTTCGCTGTATGCCACGCCCACGGATGGCACCATGTAGGGCGGAATCAGGCACTGGTTCGTAATGCTCCAGAGATAATCGTAGTCGCCGTGTCCGCCCAGCGTGAGGAAACGGGGCGGCGTGCTCCAAAGGGCGGAGGCGCCCACAAAATCGCGGATCGCGAACGGCGTGTCGAGTCCGTAACGGAAGGCGTCGCAAAGATCTTCGTAGTCCAGCACCAGCGTTTTCAAACCCTGCGCGGCGCGCCACGCCGCCAGTCGCTCCGCCGGTCCGCGGAAATTCACCAGCCGGTACAAGGGCGGAATCACGACGACCCAATCGGCGCCGTTTGTCGCGGCGCACAGATCGAGCACGGCGCCTTCGGCTTTGACGCGCGACGGCGCAAGATAACCGGCGGGAGAACAGGCGAAGAAACGATTGGTGGGCGCGCCGGGCGCGAAGGTCGCCAGCCAGGCGCCGTTGGTAAAGCCGGTCGTTGCGCCCTCGATCCAGGTCGGCATGTATGGATCCGTCACGTCCCAGATTGCCGGCGGGCCGTTTGTGAAACCCCAGGTTGTCACGGTCGCGTTGCCTGACGGGATGAACCCCAGTTTGTCGGCGCTGGCGCGATAGGTCCGCCAATAGTTCACGTCGAATCCCACATAAAGCACGAGTCCGGCGATCGTTGGGATGGCGTTGGTCAACAGGAGCGTATTGACACCATTGGAAAGGATCGTCTGGGCAAACCCCGCGAGCGGCGTCATGATCCTTTCCCCATCCCAGCTGACATTCGTGACCGTGGTTCCGTTCACCCGCACACCCACCAGGTGGGTATCGACCGCATCTTCCGACATGCGCGAAATCAACATGGGACTGACCGTGGCCGTCGAATTTGTACGCACCACCTCGACAAGGGTGAAGGGCAGCGTGGCGACCGTGGCCTTGTAAATGATGCCGCCCACCACGAAGGGGCCGTCCAGGGAGCGGCTGGAGGCATAGGCCTGACGGCTGCTGCTCTCGAAATGCAGTGTCGCCGGGAAGGTCTGGTTGGTGTCGGCCGACGCGGCCGGCGCGGTTGGACGCGGCAGCAGGTTGAAGCCATTGGTCAGGCTGAGCCAGTAGATGTTCTCGGTGGTGTAACGTGAAGCGGCGGGGATGCCGTAAAAAAGCAGGGCGCTGGCGTTGGTGTCGGCTGCCCAGGCCACGTCGCGTCCCTGGCTGCTGAGCGCCAGGTTAGTCGTAGCGATGGCCGTTTGCAGATCGCTCTCGGGGAGATTGAAGGCGGCGGCCAGATAGGCGGACGAGAGCCGGTACACGCCCGCGGTCATGACCCCGATCTTGAGGCGTTGCACCGTGCCCGCGCCGCTGAAGGGAATCGCGCCACCCGCCAGCGTAGCCATGCCGGAGGCGGTCATTTTCGTGCGCGCGCCGGGGGCCGACGCCGCCAGCATGGCCTGGACCGTCACCAGTTCGGCCTGCCGTTCCTGATTGCGCTGTAGTTCGAAATCGGTCAGTGGAGGATCGGCGACGCTGAAAAGGGTGGCCGGCGCAGGTTCGGCGAGTTTCGACTGCAGGCGGAGCTTGTCAACGGGCACCAAGACAGAATAGGGGCCGAAGGCGATCGTGTTTGTATCGTCCAGCAGGGCCACCAGGCGATATGAGGCCGGAACGCCCACGGGCGTACCAGGATCGGCCAGCGTGTAGATCGCGCCGCGCGGCGAACCGCGGGCGGGCAGCGGATCGGGCAGCAGCGCCGCAAAGCGGCCGGTATCGGCATCCTGACGTTCGACACGAAAAGCCAGTTCGATGGATTCGTCGGAAGTCATCCAACGCACGGCCACTCGCCCGTCCAGGTTGGTACCGCCCAGCCACTCGACCGAAACGGCCCGTCCCGCCATAGGCCAGCTCAGCGCGAGGCAAAATGCCGCCCAAAAGGGCCTGCACCACCCCCGCCAGCCGCCAGCGCGGTGACTTTCTAAATATTGAGAACTCATGTTTACCCAATCTTGCATGGGAATTATAGCATTCTTGCGTGCAAACGTACACGAAGAACAAGCGGAATCTGCGATTCAGACAGTGGGGAGGCGGGCGAGGCGTGGGAGGCGGATTGGGGGAGCGAAGTGGCGGAGGAAGTATCCAAGGAGGCGGGGAGCGGCACGCTTTGTGGGCCGAGCAGGCGTTTTTTTGCGGGCGCGGGA
>JANYBP010000024.1 GCA_025360745.1 bacterium | reverse complement strand
CCATTGGAACCAAGGTCTCCGCACGCGAAATCTCCTCGATCAACATCTCGCGTTCCGAGTTCCACGGTGAATGGAACTATACAATCAGACCGTCCATAACCAGAGCCTAAATGACTATGTTATTTATTGACGCCGCCTAAGACGAGGATTTGGGCGAGACAGCCAGAGGCTCTTACGGCCGGAAAAAATCGCCCAATTTGGCCCCGCCCTGCGCCCGCCCGCGGGCCGCGGCGGCGCGCACCGTGCGGCGCATGCCGGCCAGTTCGCGGTCCAGCAGCTCGATGAAGGTCAGGCATGAAGTGGTCGCGACGCCGGCCGCTTCCACCGTATCGCGTTCCTGGCGGTCGGAGGTGACCACCAGCGCGTCCCGGCCCGCGCCGGACTTGAAAGCGAAACGCTCGATCAGCGAATCCGCCGTGAGGTGCGACGGCGAGAAGACCACCTCGACCGGCGTGCCGTCGGCGCGCGGCAGCCGTGGCGCTCCGCTGACGCCGTCGAAGACGACCACGATCCGTTCCGCCAACGCCCCGGCGCAGCTTTCCAGTTCCCGGACCAGGCAGGCGCGGGCGCTTTCGAAGTCATGCCGGGCGGCCCGCGCCCAATCCGTCCGCTGGTGGAGCAGATTGTTGCCGTCTATGATCAGAAGGCGGGCCAGCATGTCATAGCTTCTTCACAAAGCGGGCGATGCGGGTCATGGCCTCTTTGATGGCCTTGAGCTCGGTGGCGTAGCAGCAGCGCAGGTAGCCCTCGCCGGAGGGACCGAAGGCCGTGCCTGGGACGCAGGCCACGTTTTCCTCGTCCAGCAGGCGCAGCGCGAATTCTTTGGAAGTCAGGCCATGGCCGCCGACATAGGGGAAAAGGTAAAAGGCCCCGTTGGGCAGGTGGCAGGGCAAACCCATGTCGTTTAGCGCCCCGCACATCAGATTGCGGCGCTGACGGTAGGAAGCGCGCATTTCGTTGGTGTCGCTGTCGCTGCGCAGCGCCTCGATGGCGGCCCTCTGGCTCAGGATGGGCGCGCACATCATGATGTACTGATGGATCTTCATCATGGCTTCGCTCAGTTCGGGCGGCGCGCAGGCGTAGCCGACGCGGAAGCCGGTCATGGCCCAGCCCTTCGAGAAGCCGTGCAGCAGGATCGTGCGTTCCTTCATGCCGGGAAAGGCGGCCAGACTGACCGGCGCGCCTTCGTAGGTGAGCTCCGAATAGACCTCGTCGGTGATGGCCACGAGGTCGTGCTCGCGCACGAACTCGGCGATCGGCGCCAGTTCCGCGCGCGTCATGGTGGCCCCGGTGGGATTGGTCGGAAAGTTCAACAACAGCGCCCTGGTGCGCGGCGTGACCTTCGCCTCCAGCATCTCGCGGGTCAGCCGGAAGTCGTCCTCGCGGCGCGTGGCCACGGCCACCGGCACGCCGTGGGCCATCAGCACCTCGGGGCCATATGAGACGTAGCAGGGCTCGTGATAGAGCAGTTCGTCGCCGGGTTCGAGCACGGCGCGCACGGCCAGATCGAGCGCCTCGCTGACGCCCACCGTGACCAGGATCTCGTTGTCGGGATTATAGGCGGCCTCGAAGCGGCGCTGAATGTAGGCGGCGATCGCGCGGCGCAGTTCGATCAGGCCGCGATTGGCCGTGTAGGTCGTGGCCCCGTGGGAGAGCGCGAAAGCCGCGCCTTCGCGGATGCGCCAGGGGGTGACGAAATCGGGTTCGCCGATGCTGAGCGATATCACGTCCTTGCGGGAACTGACGATGTCGAAAAAGTCGCGAATTCCGGAACGCGGGAGATCCCGCAGGTAGGGCGCGACAAAACTACGCGGAGACTTGGATGCGTTCATGATTGCCCTCGGCCTGCATCAGCACGCCGTGTTCCTTGTATGTCTTGAGCATGAAATGGGTCGAGGTGGAGAGCACGCCTTCGATCGAGGCCAGTTTGGCGCTGACGAAGAGGGCCACCTGCTTGAGATCGCGCCCGCTGACCACGGCCAGCAGGTCGTAGGCCCCCGACATCAGATGCAGCGCATCCACCTCGGGAAACTTGCTGATGTGTTCGGCGATGCGGTTGAAGCCGCCGTCCCGCTCGGGCGTGATTTTGATCTCGATCACCGCCTGCACGAGCGGCAGATCCAGGTTATCGGTGTTGACGATCGCCTGATAGCCGCGGATGATGCCCGCGCGTTCGTAGCCGGCGATGCGCGCCTTGACCTCCGCCTCGCTCAAATTGAGCATGCGGGCCAGGTCGGCGGGCGTCTCCAAGGCGTTGCCCTTCAATAATTTCAGCAGTTCGTCCATGACACAACTCCTTCGCCACGCGCGGCGCGGCGGTAAACCCTGTTTTACCACCCTCTTCCCCCGAACGCAATATCGCGGGGCCGGTTCCTGATCCTCGCCCAACGTCGTTCCGACATTTCATCCATAAGCATTTCGCCTTACGCCCACGCGGCGGCAGAGGCCCGCCGCCCTCCAGAAGAATCCTCTAGCAAGTCTCGATGACGTTCCTTGGAGGGCGACGGGCCTCCGTCGCCGCGTGGGCGTAGAGCGAAAGACTTGGCAGCAACATGGTCGCAACGTCCTTAGGCGAGGGTTTGGGGCCGGTTCAATACGCGCCGCGCGCGAACAACACCACGCCGACGGTCTGGATCAGGATTTTGAGATCGAGCATCAAGCTCTGGTTGCGCAAATAGTAGATGTCCAGCAGGCACATGTTGTGAAAGTTGATTTCGCTGCGGCCCGAGACCTGCCACAGGCAGGTGATGCCCGGCAGGCCGCCATGGCGGGAGTAGTGCCATTTTTCGAAATATTGCTCCAGGTCCCGCCGCGGCAACGGGCGCGGCCCGACCAGCGTCATGTCGCCCCGCGCGACGTTCCAAAGCTGCGGCAGTTCGTCCAGGCTGTAGCGGCGCAGCCAGCGGCCGACCGGCGTCATGCGCGGGTCGTTGCGGATTTTGAAGAGGCCGCCCTGGGCCTCGTTCAATTGCTCGATCTCGGCCTGGCGCTGTTCGGCGTCGGCGTACATCGTGCGGAACTTGAACATGCGGAACGGCACGCGGTTGAAGCCGATCCGTTCCTGGACGAAGAGCACCGGGCCCGGACTGCTCAGGCGCGTCAGAATGGCGATCAGCGCCAGCAGCGGCGAGAGCAAGAGCAGCACCAGCAGCGCCAGCAGGACGGATAATGCGCGCTTGACCACGTAATAGAGGCGCCGCTTGCCGGCGGGATCGAAATGCACCAGAGGCAGCCCGTGGATCATATCCATGCGCATGCCGGCCTCGTTGATCAGCACGTTCATGCGATCGGTCAGGACCTTGGTGGCGATGCCCGCGGTGTCCGTCAACGCCAGCAACTGCATGATGGCGCCGATCGGCATGCGCCGGTCGGCCGCGATCGCCACTCCCGCGCCGGTTCGCCGCACAGCATCCGCGGTCGCATCCAGCAGGGTCTTGGATGACTCAGCCGGGTTGTAAGACACGCGCTCCGCCACATGCACGCCGTGGGGATGCTCCGCCTCCAGGCGCGCCGCAATCCAACCGGCCTCCGGCGTGTCGCCCACCAGCACGGCCGGACACGAACGCCAGCCGAAATGGCGCGCTATGCGGCCGCTGCCGGATCGCAACAGCGCGTTCAGCACAACGTTGAGCGCCAGCATGCTGACGAACATGCTGCGCGGGTGAAAGGCGTTGCGGGTGATGTAAAAATAGATGTAGAAAAGCACCAGCGCCGTGACATTGGCCAGCACGAGGCCCCTCAGCATCATGGCCCGCCGGATGAAACGATGCCCCGCATACAGATCGAAGAACGCATAGAGAAACAGCAGCGTCGCAAACAGCGTCACCAGCAGGCGCGACGACTGTTCCCAGTAATAACATTCCAGAATATCGCCGGGATTCGCGGCGCCGCCCAGTCCGATTACCGTCACGAGCCAGCCGAAGAACCGTTGACCCAACGCGCTCTCGAAACGGAAATAAAAAGTGACGTAGTAGGCCGCGATCAACGCCAAGGCATCGCAAACCACCAGCGGCAAGGTGCGCTTGATCCAGGAGTCACGGACTGACATGGCAATCAATCGAGGTGTCGGATTTCAGTTTGGCTTCCGGGGCAAAAGCCGCCGGATGGAACAAGATATAGGAAAGGGTTCAGGGTTCGGGTTTCAGGCTGGAACTTGTTGTGCATCACTATCTTGTCCTTGCCTGGTCCGAGACACTTAGTCCCCACCTAAGCCGGTTACCCTTAGTCGCTTAAATGTAAGCGGACCCTGAACACAAGTGTCTCAGCGGAATTACTGGGCGCCACCCGCGGCCGGCGCCGCCGGCGCGGCCTTGGTGAGCTCCTCGATCTTGGCTTTCAGGAGCGACGCGGCTTCGCTTACGGCCAGTTCCTTTTCGTGATTGGTGGTCTTCCCGCCCTTGGCGTTCTTTTTCTCCAGCTCCTGCTTGAGTTCGGACGAACGCGCCGCGCGCTCTTCCAAGGCCTGAACGGCCTTGTCGGCATCATCTTTTTTCATGTACGAGCGCGGCATCACGCTCATTACACGCTCGCGCAACTGGGAACCCGGGAAAGCCGGTGTCTTGGGCGCATTCTTGTCGTTGGCCTTGCGTTCCGCGGCGATACGCGCCGCCCAATCCTTGGCCACAAGATCCTTGGCCTTTTGGAAGAACTTATCCTCGGCGTCCATCTGTTTCTTGAGATCCTTAAGTTCCGCCGAGGTCACAACCTGGAAGGTCACATCGCGGTTCATGTCGGTCACCTGCACGACACTGAAGGACTCCGCCCGTGCCGCGACCGCCATTCCCACCACCATCGCCGCCAGCCAGCATGCCTGTCTCATTGTTCATCCCTCCTTGCAGCAACTTGTTGAAAGCCCATATTATGCGCCTTCCCACGCCCTGGGGCAATAGCTATTCAATCCTTCAAGCCCTCTCGCCGGGCGGATCGTGAATCACCGTGTCAATCCCTCCGCGCCCGTCGTCGGCGGTGGGATAGTCCAGCGTGTAATGCAGGCCGCGGCTCTCGTGGCGCGTCTGGGCGGAGCGCACGATCAACTCCGCCACCGCCGCCAGATTGCGCAGTTCGAGGGTGTCGGGGGTGACCAGGTAATCCAGATAATAGCGCCGGATTTCCGCGCGCAGATTGCGGATGCGGCGCGAGGCGCGGTCCAGCCGCTTGTTCGAGCGCACGATGCCCACGTAGTCCCACATGCAGGTGCGCACTTCCGCCCAGTTGTGCGCCACGAAGACCGCCTCGTCGCTCGGCGCCGCCGCGCCGCTTTCCCAGGGCGGGATCGCGATGCCGTGCGCGCCATCCAGGGAACGATCCGTCCCGTGCGTTTTGGCCATGGCATGGGCGCATACCAGGGCCTCGAGCAGCGAATTGCTCGCCAGCCGGTTGGCGCCGTGCAGTCCCGTGCAGGCGACTTCGCCGACCGCCAGCAGTCCGGGCAGCGCCGTGGCGCCGTCCACCGCCGCCGCCACGCCGCCGCAGAAATAGTGGGCCGCCGGCACGACGGGAATCAGGTCGCGCGCCATGTCGATGCCGAAGGAAAGGCAGGTCGCGTAGATCGTCGGAAAACGCTCTTTCAGGAAAGACTCGGTATGGCGCCGGATGTCGAGATACACGCACTGCGCCCCGGTCATCTTCATCTCGCGGTCGATCGCGCGCGCCACGATGTCGCGCGGCGCCAGGTCCTGGCGCGGGTCGTAGCGGTCCATGAACGGCCGGCCCGCGGCATCCACCAGCCGCGCGCCTTCGCCGCGCACCGCTTCGCTGATCAGGAACGAGCGCGCCTTGGGATGATGCAGGATCGTCGGATGAAACTGGATGAACTCCATGTTCGCGATCGGCACCCCGGCGCGCCAGGCCATGGCCACGCCGTCGCCGGTGGCAATGTCGGGATTGCTGGTATAGAGGTAGACTTTGCCCCCGCCGCCGGTCGCCAGCACGGTGTGACTGGCGCGAATCGCGAAAATGCGGCCGGACTTCGCGTCGAGGGCGTAGACGCCGATGCAACGGTTGGGCCCCGCCAGACCCAGCCAGCCGGTCGTGATCAGGTCGATCACCATGCTGTGCTCGATCAGCGTGATCGAAGGTTCCGCCTGCGCGCGCGCCAGCAGCACCTGCTCGACCACCTGCCCGGTAATGTCCCCGGCATGCAGGATACGCCGCATGGAATGGCCGCCCTCCCTGCCCAGGTCGTACCCGCCCGCGGCGTCGCCCCGCCCCCCGGCGAAGGAAAGCCCCATCCGCTCCAGATCGGCGATGCGCGCCGGCCCGTCGCTGACAATGCGGCGCACCACGCTCTCGTTGCAGAGACCCGCGCCGGCCACCAGCGTGTCGCCGACATGCGCCTCGAAAGTGTCGTCGGAGGTCATCACGCAGGCAATCCCGCCCTGCGCGTAATTCGTGTTGCTCTCGGCGCGGTCTTTCTTGGTGACCACCAGCACCCGGCCGTGCGGGGCCAGGTTGATCGCCGACATCAACCCCGCCACGCCGCTGCCCAGCACCAGATAATCGCAGTCCAGGATGTCCATGACGGGCAACCGTAGCGCAACCGCCGCGCCGCTTCAAGCCGGGAACCGCAAGCGGTGGACACCGCTTTCGATAATTTGCTATAAGAATCGCTTGAAGGAGCCGCAAAAGCGGCTGGAATTCCGCACATGAACGAGAAATATCCGTTTGAAACCATCGAGCCGAAGTGGCAGCGCTATTGGGCCGACGAGGGCCTGTTCCATGTGGACACCGCCAAGGCCGGCAAAAAATATTACAGCCTGACGATGTTTCCCTATCCGTCGGGCACGATGCATGTCGGACACGGCCGCAATTACATCATCGGCGACGCCGTCGTGCGCTACAAGACCATGCGCGGTTTCAACGTGCTCGCCCCCATGGGCTGGGATGCCTTCGGCCTGCCGGCGGAAAACGCCGCCAAAACGCACGGGGTCCACCCCCGCGACTGGACGCTGCAGAACATCAAGCAGATGAAACGCCAACTGGCCTCCTGGGGCGTGGGTTACGATTGGGAGCGCGAAATCGCCACCTGCCACCCGGACTATTACAAGTGGACGCAGTGGATTTTCCTCAAACTGCACGAGCGCGGCCTGGCCTATCAGAAACAGGCCCCGGTCAACTGGTGCGAACTCTGCACCACCCTGGCCAATGAGGAAGTGCTCCCCGACGGTACCTGCGAACGCTGCGGCCGGCCGGTCATCAAAAAGGATTTGAAGCAGTGGTTTTTCCGCATCACGGAATACGCCCCGAAACTGCTGGACGATCTGGCGCTGCTCGAACGCTGGCCGGAAAAGGTCCGCAGCATGCAGGCCAACTGGATCGGCCGCTCGGAGGGCGCGCGGGTGGTCTTCACCATCGCCGAAACCGGCGCCCCCTGCCCGATCTTCACCACGCGCCCTGACACGATCTACGGCGTGACCTTCCTGGCGCTGGCCCCGGAACACCCGCTGGTCGCGCAGCTTGTCGCCGGCACGCCGCGCGAAACCGAGGTCATGGATTTCGTGAAACGACAACTGATGGTTTCCGCCGCCGAGCGCACCAACGAAAAGACCCGCAAGCAGGGAGTCTTCACCGGCTTCCACGTCCGCAATCCCTATACCGGCGAACTTGCGCCGGTCTGGGTCACGAACTATGTGTTGATGGAATACGGCACCGGCGCCGTGATGGCCGTCCCGGCGCACGATCAGCGCGACTTCGATTTCGCCAAACAGTACGGCCTCGCGATCAAGGTCGTGATCCAGCCGGACGGACGGCCGCTTGAGGCCGCCAAACTGACCGAGGCCTTTCTCGATGACGGGGTCATGACCAACTCCGGGCCTTTCGACGGACGGAACAATCGCGAGGCCATGCGCGACGTGACGCAGCACGCCAAGGATCGCGATTTCGGCGACTTTACCGAGCACTACCGCATCCGCGACTGGCTGATCAGCCGCCAGCGCTACTGGGGCGCGCCGATTCCGATCGTCCACTGTCCCGCCTGCGGCGCCGTTCCCGTGCCGGAACGCGACCTGCCCGTGCGGCTGCCGGAGGATGTGGACTTCCGCTCCGAACGGGGCAATCCGCTGGATGGCTGCGACGCCTTCGTGCATACAACCTGCCCGCAATGCGGCAAGCCCGCCCGGCGCGAAACCGATACCCTGGCCCAATGGCTCTGCTCCTGCTGGTACTTTCTGCGCTTCGTCAATCCGCGCATGACCGACAAGGCTTTCGAACCCAACGACGTGAACCGCTGGCTGCCGGTGGACCAGTATATCGGGGGCGTCGAACACGCCGTGCTGCACCTGCTCTACTCGCGCTTCATCGTCAAGGTGCTGCACGATGCCGGCTGCGTCGCCTTCCCCGAGCCCTTCCAGGCGCTCTTCACGCAGGGTATGATCTGCAAACGCGGCGAACAGGACGGCCAGCTTTACAAGATGTCCAAGTCCAAGGGCAACATCGTGAGCCCGGACGAGTTGATCGCCAGATACGGGGCCGACACCGTGCGCGTCTACACCCTCTTCCTCGGTCCGCCGGAAAAGGACGTCGAGTGGAACGACCAGGGCATCGAAGGCGCCGCGCGCTTCCTGCGCCGCATCTGGCGTAAAGTCTACGACACGCGCGATCTGCTTGTCGCGGCGCGCGGCCTGCCATGCAAAATGACGGAGATGGATGCGCCGGCGCGCGAACTTTACCGCACACTGCACGAAACCATCGCGCAGATCACCCGCGACATGGAAGGCGATTTCCATTTCAACACCGCCGTGGCGCGCATCATGGAACTGCTCAATGCGGTCGAAGCCTTCAAGATCGACGCCCAAAGCGGCGCTTCCACGCGCGCCGTTTACCGGGCGACGCTCGAAGCGCTGGTGCTGGTGCTCTCGCCCTTCGCCCCGCACCTGTGCGAGGAACTCTGGCGCGAACTGGGCCACGACGGCAGCATCCTGCGCGCCGCCTGGCCCGCGGTGGACGAGGCCGCGCTGGCCCGCGACACGGTCGAAATCGTCGTGCAGCTCAACGGCAAAGTGCGTTCGCGCATGGTCATGCCGGCCGGACTCGATGCCAGGGCCGCGGAGGCCTATGTGCTGGCGCAGGAAACCACCCGCGTCCTGCTGGTCGGCAAAACCGTCCGCAAAGCCATCGTGGTCCCCGGCCGGCTGGTCAACCTCGTGGTGGGCTGAGCGCGCTCGCTGAAGCCAACGAAAGGCTGGTGGCGGCATGAACGAACAATCGGCATTAATACCCGGCGAAAGGATTGAGCAGGGTATATTCCTGATCCGGGGCCACAAAGTGATGCTGGATTATCGCCTCGCTGCGCTCTACGACGTCGAAACGAGGAATCTTAATAAGGCGGTCAAACGCAACCATGAGCGTTTCCCTGAAGATTTTGTGTTTCAGCTTACGGGCGAAGAACTTGATGACTTGAAGTTCCAGACTGGAACTTCAAGATCCACCCACGGCGGCCGGCGGAAACCTGTCTCGGCATTCACCGAGCAAGGGGTGGCTATGCTTTCCAGCGTGTTACGAAGCAAACGGGCGATTCAAGTCCATGTGGCTATCATGCGGGCGTTCGTGCGCCTGCGCGAGACGCTGTCTCTGCACAAGGATCTGGCTGTCAAACTAGCGGACCTTGAACGAAAAATCGAGGGTCACGATGAGAACATCCGCAGCCTGTTCGAAGCCATCCGTCAACTCATGACCACGCCCGAACCGGTGCGCAAGGAGATCGGCTTTCATGTTAAAGAGTCCTGCGTGCCGTACCGCATCAGGAGAAAGGTAGCCCGCCAATGATTCGCGAAATACGACATCATGAAGTCAGTTCGCCGACATGCCGCAAAGCCATCGTGCTCCCCGGCCGTCTGGTCAACCTGGTGGTGGGCTGAGGCGCGCCGCGATGAAAGCGCCAGAGTGGTTGAGCGCGCTCGCCGCCTTCACTCCCGCCGAGCGGCGCATGCTGGCCATGCTGCTGGCCCTGGCCCTGCTCGGCCTCGCCACCCTCGCCTGGCACCGACACCACGCGGCGGATTTGAAAAAAGGGCAGTTCCAGTCAAGCAAGACGCAATTGCCAGATGAGCCGCATATCCAAAGCGCTAAGAATCCGGGAAGCAACGCGGAAAGCGGGGCGCACCCGAAACCATGATCACCGTCGCCACATTCAGTAAACCGGAAGAGGCGCAGCTCCTGAGGCTTCGTCTGGAAGCCGGCGGGGTTCCGGCCTATGTCCAGGACGAGAATGTGGTGCTGTTATACTGGTTCTATTCCAATGCCATAGGCGGCGTTCGTGTTCAGATTGCGGAAGAGGATATTGACGCGGCCAAAGAAATTCTTGCGGAGCGGCCGGTTGTTGCCGACGACCCTACCATGCCGCGCTGCCCCAAGTGCGGGTCATGCAGGTCAATCCCGGACGAAATTCCGAGAAGGATCGCGTTTCTATCCATCCTGCTGGTGGGCTTTCCTTTTCTTTTCTACAAGAGACGCTGGATATGCAAGGATTGCGGGCATAAATGGAATGCGGCTAACACCAAGCCCAGCCACGGTATGGACCCGTTAAGCCGGGATAAGCAAGATCGGACTAACACATGAAAAAATTTCCCGACTTCTTCACCAGCGCGGCCAACCGCGTGGCCAGTCCCCCTGATAACGCCATGCAGGGATATGTGTTCGAAGGCCGGGACGATGTTCAGATTGTCTTCTGGCAGTGCGCGGAGGGCGGCGAGCAACCGCCGCAAGTCCACGACTTCTGGGAGTATGCGCTGGTTGTCGAGGGCACTTTCGATGGACTGGTTGACGGGAAGCCGGTTCACCTGGAAGCGGGCGATGAATGCGTGATTCCGCCGGGGACCAGACACAGCGGACGATACAGCAAGGGCTACCGGGCGATAGACGCGTTCAGCGCCAAGCGCGTCAGCCGGGCCACCGGTTTGAAGTAAGGCTATTTCACAGAAACGGCAGGCGGTCGCAGGGGAAGCCGGCGGCGCGGGGGTGGCCGCCTCCTCCGTATTTGATCGCGATGGGCAGCACATCGCGGGTGCGGGAATAGAGCGTCACGCCCCACTTGCGTCCGCTGTAGCCGAAGGTGATACCCATGTCGTAATCGGCCAGGCGTTCGCCGAAAACTTCGCTGCCGAACATCTTCAGGTTCGCGCAGATGCAGCGGCAGCCTTCGAAGTTCAACTCGAAGCAGTGGTCATGGACAAATTCCGCGCAAATCTGGAGGCGATATTGCACGCAGGTCGCGCCGCGCTCGAGCACTTCGCGCAGCAGCGCCGCGTCGTCGTTCAACAGCCGGGTCCAAACGTCGTCCCCCGGCTGCTGGGGATAAAGTTTGAGCCCTTCGTGGAAGTTCGCCGTTTCGGCGCCGTATTGCCAGACCCAGCGGTCGCGGTCGTCCACAAGCTGCACGGCCCGCGGCACGGGCTCGCCGGGAAAATAGAAATTCCATGCCAGCACGCAGGCCGCGTGCGCGACCGATCGCAGCCCCGGCAACGGCGGGTCGCCCGCTCCCTCCGCCAGCGACGAAGCGTGATGGTCGATCCAGGTGACCGTCCCCGCCCGTTCCCGCAGTCGCGGCCAGTCGCCGCCGCGCAGGGAGTAGTCCACCACGACCACCTCCTCGCCGGGCGCGATCTCATCCCAGGGAATCGGACGCGAGTAATCGGTTTCGAAGCAGCGCAGGGTCGGCCCCAGGCGCCGCCGCGCAATGGCGGCCGCCGCGCGGCCGTCGGGATCGTTATGATGCAGACAAAGCATGGGGCGGAGTGTAACAGATTCAGCCTATTTTCGCCGCCCGTAAACGCAGCGCGTTCGCCACGACGGCCACCGAACTAACGCTCATCGCCGCCGCCGCCAGCATCGGCGAGAGTTGCCAGCCGGTCAGGGGGACCAGCGCCCCGGCGGCCAGCGGCAGGCCCAGCAGATTATAGCCGAAGGCCCAAAGCAGGTTCTGGCGGATATTGCGGCGCACGGCGCGGCTGAGGCGGATGGCGGCTGGCACGGCGCGCAGGTCATTGCCGACGAGCACGATGCCCGCCGTTTGCTTGGCCACGTCGGCGCCCGCGCCCATGGCCAGACTCGCGTCGGCCCCGGCCAGCGCCGCGGCGTCGTTGATCCCGTCGCCCACCATGGCCACGCGCGCGCCCTCCGCGCGCAAAGCCGCGATACGCTCCGCCTTGGCGCGCGGATCGAGGCCAGCTTCGATGCGCGCGATGCCGACCGCCCCGGCCACGATCCGGGCCGCGGCGGAGTGGTCGCCGGTCAGCAGCGTTACCTCGACCCCCAGCGCGCGCAACTCCTGCACGGCCGCGCGGGCGTCGGGCTTGATGGTGTCGGCCACCGCGAGCGCGCCCAGCACGCGTCCGTCGGCCGCGACCCAGACCACACTCGCGCCCTGCGCCTCCATGCGCTCCACCGTGGCGCGCAGCGCGTTATCCGGCGGCGCAACGCCGTGCCGCTTCATGAAACGCCCATGCCCCACCACCGCCGCCCGGCCGCCCACCCGGCCCCGCAGTCCGCCGCCGGCTTCCGAGACGAAATCCCGCGCCGGCGGAATCGCCAGCCCCAATTCGCGCGCGCCGGTCACAATCGCCGCCGCCAGCGAGTGGGCGCTGGAAAGCTCCAGCGCGGCGGCGGTTTGCAACACCTCGGCCTCGTTGGCCCCCGCGCCGGCCATCACGCGCAGCAGGCGCGGCCGACCGCGGGTTACCGTGCCGGTTTTGTCGAGCGCCACGAGCGTCACCTCCGCCAGACTCTGCAAGGCCGCCGCGTCGCGGAACAGGATCCCGCGCCGCGCGCCGCGTCCGACGCCGACCATGACCGACATCGGCGCGGCCAGTCCGAGCGCGCAGGGACAGGCCACCAGCAGCACGCTCACGGCGCTCACCAGCGCCCGCGCCAGGCGCGGCTCTTGGCCCCAGTGCATCCAGGCGGCGAACGCCAGCGCGGCGACGATAATCGTGGCTGGCGCGAAAATCGCCGCCACACGGTCCACCAGCGACTGTAACGGCGCCCGGCTGCGCTGCGCCTGGCTGACCAGCGCCACGATTTGCGCCAGCACGGTCTCCGCGCCCACCCGCTCGGCGCGCATGGCCAGCGCGCCGTCGCCGTTGAGCGTGCCGCCGGTCAGCTTGTCGTCGGCGCCTTTATTGACCGGCAGCGGCTCGCCGGTCAGCATCGCCTCGTTCACCGCGCTGACCCCCGACACGACGGCGCCGTCCACCGGCACCCGATCGCCCGGCCGGACCTGCAACCTGTCGCCGACCCGCACCTCCGCCAGCGGCACTTCCTCCACGCCGCCGTCCGCCAGCAAGCGCCGCGCGCGCTGCGGGGCCAGTTCCATCAGGGCCCGGATGGCGTCGCCCGTGCGCCGCCGCGCCCGCGCCTCCAGAACCTGCCCGAGCAGCACCAGCGCCACGATCATGCTGGCGGCGTCCCAATAAACCGGCGGCTGGTGGGCGGCGCCGCGCAGGGCGGCGGGAAAGAGGCCCGGCAGCAGCAGGGCGAAGGCGCTGAAGCCGTAGGCGGCCGCGACGCCCAGACCGATCAGCGTGAACATATTGAGCCGCAGCGTGATCCACGAACGCGCCGCGCGCGCCAGCAGCGGCCAGCCGGCCACGAAGACCGCGAGCGTGGTCAGGGCGCCGGCCGCCCAGCGCGGCCAGGCCGCCCCGCCGTCCGCCATGGCGTGTCCGCCCAGCATACCCAGCGTCATGACCGGCGCCGCCAGCAGCGCCGCCAGCGCCAGCCGCCAGGACAGGTCGCGTAATTCGCGCGCCTCCTCGGCATCGCCGCCGTCGCCCGCGCATTGCAGCGGCATGCCGCAATGGGGACAGGCGCCCGGCAGTTCGGATTCGACGCCGGCGCACATTGGGCAAAAATATTTCATATCATCCCCAGAGCGAGGCGGGGTATTCTCCGCGCGCCACGAAGGCGCGGATGCCCTCCATGACGACGGGTTTGTCCGCCGTATAAGTTACCCCCAGCCAATGGTCCGGGGTCTTGAGCACCTGCACGCGGGCGGCGTCGCGCCGGATCAACTCGTCCACCACGGCCGGCAGGTAGCATTCGGCCTTGGGCTGAGCGGCCGAGCTTTTCAGGAAACTTTTGAGGGCGTTTTCCAGGTGCGGGAAAATCGTGGGATTAAAGCCCCAAAGATTCATCGAGACGGTTTCGTCGCCGGTCAGCGGATGCCAGGCGCCGTCGTCCGCCTGCGATCGCAGTCCGTCCTCGCTTCGCTCGATCTTGGGATGCTCGACCACCGATTTCAATTCGCCGTCGTCGTTCAAGCGGCAGATTCCGCGCGCGACGCCGCCATGCTCCGAGAGCGTGTTGCGCAGGGTGAAGCCCGCCATGGCGTAACGCGCCGCGTCCGGCGGCAATCCGCGCAGGCACTGCGCCAGCAGGGCATAGGAGTGGCGGCCGTAAAAATCGTCGGCATTGATCACGGCGAAGGGCGTACGCGCCGCCTTGCGGCAGGCCCACAAGGCATGCGCCGTGCCCCAGGGCTTTTGCCGCTCCGCGGGCGCCGCGAGACCGGACGGCAGGTCGTCCAGCTCCTGAAAAACCAGTTCCACCGGCAGGACGCGTTCGAAACGCGACGACACCGCCGCGCGGAATTCCTTCTCGATGGATCTGCGGATCACGCAGACCACATTATTGAAACCGCTCCGGCGGGCGTCGAAGACCGAATAGTCCATCACGATCTCGCCCGACGGCCCGACCGGATCGATCTGTTTTAAACCGCCATAGCGGCTGCCCATGCCCGCCGCCAAAACCACCAGCGTCAGCTCCATAATTGTCTTCCCTTCATCATTGGGCATTCCGTGTTGGATATTGGATATTCTCTTCTTCCTTCATCCCGGCTCTTCCTCTTCCGCTTCGAGTTCCTTGCGCATCGCGCGCAGCGCGGCCTGCGCGCCGGCATAAAGGCGCACCAGACTGCTCCAGCCCCGCCAGACGATCAGCGCGATCACGGCCAGCAACGCTCCGAGCACCGGCCCAGGGGGCAGCAGCGCCGCGCTTAGCAGCACCGTCAGCATCAGCACACCGCCCATCGCGATCAGCAACAGCGTGCGCGACAGCACGTTGCGCGAGGTATAAACCCAGTGTCCGCTCAAGCTTCCCGGAATACTGAGCTCAGCCGCCACCATGGTCAGCGCTTCCAGTTTGCGGTAGGTGGCCACGTAGAGCGGCAGCGCCGCAACCACGGCCGCCATCCAGCAGACCGTATCGGCGCCGCCCAGCCAGCCGGGCAGCCGCGCATTCAGCCAGGCGACATGGTGGGCCAGGAAACTGGCGGCGGTGAAGAGCGCCGCGATCAGCATCAAGTTGACGAAGACGATCCAGAGCGAGCGCCGCACGATTTTGGCGACCGCCGCATCCATGCGCCGCTCCGGCGATCGCCCCAGCCAGTCGGCATAAAACGCCAGTCGCTCCGCCCAGGCGGGCGGGCGATCGCCGGAGACGTGCAGGGCGTAACGTTCCACCAGATTCAACGCCAGCGGATTCAACGCCGTGGTCAGCACCGCCACCCCCACGGCCACCTGAAAGAGTCCGTCGCCGGTGACACCCAGCGCGGGGCCGAGCGCCGCCACGATCAGGGCAAACTCGCAAATCTGCGCCATGCTGGCGCCGACGCGCAGCGCGTCGGAGGGCGGCAGGCCGACAGCCGTCGCGCCGACCGTGCAGATGATGAATTTGCCCAGCAAGACCGCGGCCGTCACGATCAAAATGTCGCCGGCGTAGGACATCAGCACAACGGGCGCGACCATCATTCCGACCGACACGAAAAAGACCGCGACAAACATATGGCGCAGCGGGGTCACGAGCGTCGCGATGGCGCGGTGGGCGCGCGGCGCCTCGGCGATCACCGAGCCGATCACGAAGGCGCCCATCGCCAGACTGAACTGCAGGCGGAAGGCGGCGTAGGCGGTCAAAAACACCAGTCCCAGCGCCGACAGCAGCAGCGTTTCGTCGCTGCGGAAGCGCGTGACGTACTTGAGAAAAGGCGGCACGGCCAGCAGTCCGAAGACGATCACCGCCACCAGGAAAACGCCCAACTGGCCCATGCGCAGCATCATCGCGCCGGTGTCCATCTGTCCGCCGATGGCCAGGCCGTTAAGCATGGCGATCAAGGCCACCGTCAAAAAGTCCTCGACCACATTCAGCCCGACGACGAACTCGGCGTACCGTCCCCCCTCCCGGCCGCTCTCCCCCATCAGGCGGGCCAGCACTGCGGTGGAGGAGTCGCAGATCATGACGCCCAGAAAGATGCGCTCCAATCGTCCCCAACCCAGCGCTCCGCCCACCATCCACCCCAGCCAGACCATCACGCCCACGTCCAGCAGCGCCACCAGTAACGCCGGCAGCCCGACGCGGCGCATCTTGCGCAGGTTGAAATCTATGCCCAGCGACAGCATCAGGAAGACGATGCCCAGGTCGCCCAGCGTGCGGATGGTCATCTCGTTCGCGACCAGCGGGATCGGCAGCGCGTGCGGACCGATCACGAAGCCGGCGCCGATGAATCCGAGCAGGCGCGGTATTCGCAGACGGTCGCAGACGATGGCCGCCAGCGCCGCGGCCATCATGACGACGGCCAGGTTCTGCAAGAAGGTCAGGTCTTGCACGCTTCCCCTTGCTCCCGGATACCGACCAGCGCGGCCACCAGCCGCGCCAGCCAGGGTGTTTGGGAAGACCGCAATTTGCGGCGGGCGGTGTCGATGTCGAAGAAAGCGGCGCGGTCCAGTTCGGGTACCTGTAGCGTCTGCCCGGAGCGCGGCGGCCATTCGATGGCGGTCAAGTTGCTTTTCAGCGGCAGCGTATCGTCCGCGTCGCCTTCGAAAGCCCAGGCATGCACGACCTTGCCGCTGGTCTGCATCGAAATCGAACCCAGCGCCCGATAAGGGCCCTTGGGCGCGATGCCGGTTTCCTCCTGGAATTCCCGGCAGGCCGCGGTCAGCAAATCCTCGCCGGGCTTGAGTCCACCCTTGGGAATGCCCCAGGCCTCGTCATCCTTGTTCGCGAAATAAGGTCCGCCGGGATGGCCCAGATAAATCTGGAGCTGCCCGTTGCGCGTGCGGTACATCATCAATCCGGCGCTGACCTTCGGCGGCATCTTTCGCGTTCCCTCGTGGCGGCAGTATAACCCCGCCGCCCCCCGCGCTCAACTCCTCAACTCTGATCCCCGCGCCGCGCCCGCAAAAAAGGAGCTTAACTGTTCCCCCTCGCCCCCACCGCCCCCTCGGCCCCCACCGCCCCCTGGAGGGCCGGCCTCCGTGCCGGCCGCGTCAACGTGGCTGTTACCCGTTGCCCCGCACCCATGAAGAGCCACCGCGGGCGGGGAGTCCGCAAGCGCGGGTCGCCCATGGGGGCTTAGCGTTGCGTCCACTTTACTATTTGGCAAGCGGCTATTTGTCTATCTCAATGTCGAAGGTAACATTTGTCGGAGGTCAGATGTCGGCTCACCGGCTCACCGACTCACCGATTTACCGACTCACCGACTCACCGACTTACCGACTCACCGCCTAGTGTAGTGTCCCTTAAATAGCTAGACATATGAAATCGGGGCTTTTGCTGGGATTTCCGCGAATAGGCATCGAACACTGGCTTGATATATGTATAGTCATTTTCGGGACACTACACTAGCGGCTCGGTCGAGCATTTTGCGCTCTGCTTCGGTCAAACTGGCGTAGCCGTGGCGGTTTAGTTTGTCGAGGATGCGATCAACTTCGCGGGTTGAGATGACGTGCATGCGGCGGGTGCGCCAGATGGCGCGCAGGGACTGCCAGCGGTCGTTCCAGGAGCGGCGTCCCCCACCCTGTCCGCCGTAGTAGACCCAGCCGTCGAAACCGCCGCGGGCCAGGCGCCGTCCGTAGAGGTAGCCGGCCACTCCGCCCACCAGGTGCGCGGCATTGGCGATGCCGCCCTGCTGGTCCCAGCCCAGCGACAGCAGCGCCACGGCCATCAGCGCGAGCACCAGCGTGCGCGCCGTCAGAGTGATCGGGATCACCAGGAAGAGCAGCAGGGTGATCGTGCGGTTGGGGAAAAGCGCGCCAAAGATACCCATCGCGCCGAAGACGGCGCCCGAGGCGCCGATGCAGGGTCCGGCCAGTTGATGGGGCAGCGCCGAAATCAAGATCCAGCCGAGACCGGCGGCGATTCCGCAGAGGACATAGGCCGCCAGAAAGCGCCGCGTGCCGATGGCGCGTTCGACCTCGGGTCCGAAGAAAAACAAGGCCAGCATGTTGACGAAGAAGTGCCAGAGGCCGCCATGCAGCAGCATATAGGTCAGCGGCTGCCAGAGTCTGCCGTGCGCCAGGCCGCCGATGCTGAGTCCGAACCAGGCGTCCAGCGGCAGGGCCGGAGCGAACAGGTTGAGCAGCGTCTGCAACAAAAAGGCGGCCGCGGTGACGATTAGAATGCCCTTCGCCGCCGGGGGCATACGTTCACCAAACGATGGGCCGTGGTTGAACATGGTGAATCGGTGAGTCAGTGAATCGGTGAGTCGGTGAGTCAGGGAATCGGTGAGTCGGTGAATCGGTGAGTCGGTGAGTCGGTGAGTCGGTGAGTCGGTGAGTCGGTGAGTCGGTGAGTCGGTGAGTCGGTGGAGGGTGGAAGGTGGTTGAGGGGTTGGTTGATGGGTGGAGAATAGCGAATAAGGGGCGGGGGGTAAACTGGCAATTACGGCCTGCATTCCTGCATTTTGGAGGGACGGGCTTGCTACTCTGCGAAGCAGCGCTTCGCTACGTAGCACGAGCCGTCCCGTCCGCTCATCCCGTTCTCGCGGCCGACCCGGAGGTCGGCCCTCCATTCGGTATCGGGGACAATTCGTTTTCCTAACAGCCTTCAGCCTTCAGCCTATCCCGCCTATTCCGCATGGGCTGTTCCTGGGCGATCAGGGCCAGGGGCAGGGCGATCAGGGTTGCCAGCAGCCAGACGGTGGCGGGAATCTGCAGGTTGAAATCGCCGAAGGAATGGAAACAGAAGGCGCCAGCGGCCAGCAGCGCGGCCAGGGTCAAGGCGTGGTGTTGGCGGCCGGTCGGAGCGTACTGCTCGTAACGCCGTTCGCGAAGTTCGCGCCGCCAGCCGCGATAGAGTCCCCTGCCCAATCCGCCCAGCATGACCAGAAACAAGACGAGGCCGGTCAGGCCGTACTCTTCCAGAAACTGCGCCCAGTCGTTGTGGGCCTCGTAGGAGTGATAGCCGGTGTTGGGATACTTCGGACGTACGCCAAGTTTGCGATTACCGTCGGCGCTGGCGGCGAAATGCGGCCAGAGGTTCTGATGCATGCCGGGGCCGATGCCGAACCAGGGCGCGCTTTGCCAGCCGCGCAGGGCGCCCATGGTCATCTGGTAGCGTTCCGACAACTCGATCTTCTCCCATGACCAGGGATACTCTTTGAAACGCTTGACGTAGTTGCCGCCGAAAAGCGCCAGCGCCACGACCATCAGCGCGACGCTCAGCAGCAAACCCAGGCGCAGTTTCAGCGCCGCGCGCGGCCGCCACTGGGCCAGGCCCCAGATCAGGACCCCCGCGGCCAGCACCAGCAGGGTAAGTCCGCCGCCGCGCGAGCGGCTGGCCAGCACGCCCCAGACGCCCAGCGCCACCAGCGCGGCGCCGCCAGCGCGCAGGCGGCGCGCCTGATTACGGTCGAGCAACAGTCCCAGTCCGAGGGCGACGGCCAATTCCATCAGGCCGGAAAAGTGGTCGGGACAGTAGTAAGTGCCCGTGGCACGGGCATAACCAATCTGGTATTGCGCGTAGCCAGCTTCCCAGAGCACGCGCGTGTTGCCGAAAAAGTAATGGTTCACCAGTCCGTAACTGCCCAGCAGGAACAGATTGACCGCGATCAGGAGGCCCAGCCGGCGCACCTGGCGCGCATCGAATTGCAGCACGATCACGAAGCCGAGGATCAGGGGGGTAAGTTGCAGCATGAAACTGCGTTCGGCATCCAGAGAGACCGGCGCGGCCAGCGACCGTATCAGGGCATAGATCAGGAACGGGGCCAGCGCCGCCAGCAGTCCGAAGGCGAACGAACCCAGCGCGGCCTGGCTGTGGCGCAGTCCGCCCAGCGCCAGCCGCACGCAGCCCAGCGTCCCGGTGGCGGCAATCGCCGTCACGAACGGCCAGAACCACCAGGCTTCCCAGGCGCCGAAGAGCCAGGGGGCGAGCAGCACGACCAGGGTTGCCAGGGCGAAGATTGAAGAGGAGAGGCGTTTATCCCAGAGGCTCATGGGTTAGGTGTTAGGTGGGAGGTGGGAGGTGGAGGGTGGAAGTTTTAACGTTGAACGTTCAACGCTCACCGTCGAACGGGGGGCAGTGGGGCTTGCCTGTTCTTCATTCATCATTCAGCGTTCATCATTCAGCGTTTCTTCTTCTGCAGGGCCAGGTCGAGGACCTCGGTCATGCGGGAGACGTAGTGCATGGAGAGGCCGCGGCGCAGCGGGGCGGGCAGGGATTCGAAATCCTTGCGGTTTTCGGCGGGCAGCAGCAGTTCACGGATGCCCGCGCGGCGCGCGGCGAGGGTTTTTTCCTTCACGCCGCCGATGGGCAGGACGAAGCCGCTGAGCGTCAGTTCGCCGGTCATGGCCATGTGCGGACGCATCGGCCGACGCGTGGCCAGCGAATAGAGGGCCAGGGCCATGGTGATGCCGGCGGAGGGGCCGTCCTTGGGGGTGGCGCCGGCCGGCACATGCAGATGCACAAAGTGCTTTTGGAAGAAATCGCCGACGCCGGCCTCTTCCTCCAGCAGTCTGCGCACGACGGTGTGGGCGATTTCGGAGGATTCCACCATCACGTTGCCGAGTTGTCCGGTCTGCTTGAAGCCGGGCTGCGAGGCCGCGACGCAACTGGCCTCGATGTGCAGCACGACGCCGCCCATGCTGGTCCAGGCCAGGCCCGTGGCCACGCCGGGACAGGGAGTGCGGAAGGGATCGTAATCGCTGAAGGATGGTTTATCGAGCAGCGTCTTGAGATCGGCCACGCGCACCAGCGGGCGGACTTTTTTGCGTTCGGCGACCTGCATGGCGGTCTTGCGGCAGATGCGTTTGATCTGGTTTTCGAGCATGCGCACGCCGGGTTCGCGCGCCCAGCCGTTGACGATGTGCGCCAGCACGGACTTGGGAATGACCAGTTGCCGCGGGGTCAAGCCGTGCGCCTTGAGTTGTTTGGGCGCCAGGTAGCGGGCGGCGATCTCCAGTTTCTCGTCGAGGATGTAGCCCGCCAGCCGGATCGTTTCCATGCGGTCGAGCAGGGCCGGCGGAATGGTGTCGGTGGTATTGGCGGTGCAGACGAAGAGCACGTTCGAGAGGTCGAAGCGCACATCCAGGTAGTGATCGAGGAAGTCCTTGTTCTGTTCCGGGTCCAGCACCTCGAGCAGCGCCGAGGCCGGGTCGCCGTGGAAACTGGCGCCGATCTTGTCGATCTCGTCGAGCATTAGCACGGGATTGGCCGTGGCGCAGACCTTGAGCGCCTGCAGGAACTTGCCGGGCATGGCGCCGATGTAGGTGCGGCGGTGGCCCTTGATCTCGGCCTCGTCGCGCATGCCGCCCAGCGAAAAGCGGTAGAACTTGCGGCCGACGCTGCGGGCGATGGACTGGCCGATGGAGGTTTTGCCGACGCCGGGAGGTCCGACAAGCAGGAGGATCGAGCCGGAGATACGGCCCTTGATCCGCCCGACGGCCAGAAATTCCAGGATGCGTTCCTTGACATCGGCCAGGCCGTAGTGATCCTCGTCGAGAATGCGCCGGGCCTCGACGATATCCAGGCGGTCCTCGCTGAAGAGGCCCCAGGGCAGGATCGTCAGCCAGTCGAGATAATTGCGCGTGACGGTGTATTCCGGCGAGGCCGGCTCGAGCACGGCCAGCTTGTCCATTTCCTCCTTGATGCGGGCGCGGGCCTCGTCGCCGAGCCGCAATTTATCGATGCGCGCCTGCAGGGCCTCCATTTCGGCGGTGCGGCTGTCCTTGGAGAGTCCGAGCTCCTTCTTGATCTCCTTCAACTGCTCGCGCAGGAAAAACTCGCGCTGCTGCTTGTTCATGCGCTCTTCGATCTGCTTGCTGAGTTTTTGCTGCAGGCGCGAGATTTCGATCTCGCGTTTCAGCAGCAGCAGCACCTTCTCGATGCGCTCGCGGATATTGAGGGCCTCCAGAATCTCCTGCAGTTCGGGGCCCGCCGCCGAGGTCAGGGTGGCGGCCAGGTCGGCCAGCCGACCGGGCTCCTTGATGTTGGTGCGTCCGAGGAAGAGATTCAGTTCCTCCTTGAAGAGCGGATTGAGCAGCACCAGTTCCTTGATGGCGGTGATCACGGAGAGGGAGAAGGCGTGCAGTTCCTGGTTCTCCGCCATCTCGGTTTCGTTGACGTACTGCGGCACGACCACGAGCATCGGCGTTTCGCTGACCACGGCGCCGATGCGGAAGCGATCGATAGCGCCCAGCACGAGTTGCAGCGCGCCCTCGGGATCGGGGCGGTGGGCCTGGAGCACTTCGGCGATCACGCCCACGGTATAGAGGTCGGCCGCCCGCGGCGGCGCGGACGGAAGCCGCGGGACGGCATCCGTCGCCGCGGGACGTTTAAGGACAAGTCCGACGAATTTCTCGCCGGCTTTGAGGCGCGCCAGCATGGCATCGCGCAGGGTTTCCTCTTCCAGGTTGATGGGCATCATCATGCGCGGAAAGCCCGGCCGGGTATCGAGCGCGATCACGGGCAGCACGGAGGGAAAGACGAAGCGCGCGGGCACGACGCTGCGCGATCCATCCACGGGCGCCGACGGGTCGGCCGAGGCTTTCGATGCATCATCCTTGACAGGTTTTTGTTCGCTCATATTCGTAATCCCCCAACCGCCGGATCATCCCGCGAAACTCGATCTCCATAAAAGGCGCCGCGCGCGTTAAGGGCCATTATGCCGCAGGCAGGCGGGGAAGGAAAGAGGTGAGTCGGTGAATCGGTGAGTCAGTGAGTCGGTGAATCGGTAAGTCGGTGAGTCGGTGAATCGGTGAATCGGTGAGTCGGTGAATCGGTGAGTCAGTAAGTCGGTGGGGCGGTGGGGCGGTGGGGCGGTGAATCGGTTGAGTGTTCGTATTGCCTTCATACTCCGCGCCTCCGCGCCTCTGCGCGAAAACTCTTTATTCGCATTGCTTTCGTTCCTCGTTCGATGTTGACTGTTCAACGTTCACCCTCCACCGCCTTTCCGACTCACCGACTTACCGACTCACCGACTCACTGATTCACCGACTTACCGACTCACCGACTCACTGATTCACCGACTTACCGACTCACCGACTC
>JANYBP010000022.1 GCA_025360745.1 bacterium | reverse complement strand
GCCATTGGAACCAAGGTCTCCGCACGCGAAATCTCCTCGATCAACATCTCGCGTTCCGAGTTCCACGGTGAATGGAACTATACAATCAGACCGTCCATAACCAGAGCCTAAATGACTATGTTATTTATTGACGCCGCCTTACCATAATCTGCCTTTCCTCGGATTAAGATTACGATTAGGATCACGATTATGACCGGATGTTTCATACCCGTCGTTCAAAATTCAGGAACAATCTTCCCTGAACCCTGAACCCCGAACCCTGAACACCTGTGAATATACAGATAATGTGAAGCACATAGAGGAGCAACTGTAATGCGACGCAAAACACTGGCACGGGAAGCGACGGACGAATATCAGGTGCGTTCGGAACGTCTGAAGAATCTGCCGGAAAACATCCGTCCGCGTGAAATGCTGGAGCGCGTCGGGGTCGAGAATCTTGACGACGCCGCGCTGCTCGCCGTGCTGCTGGGGACCGGCACGCGCGGGCTGAATGTGCTCGACCTGGCGCAGCGGCTGTTGCGCCACTATGGAAACCTGACGGCGCTCTCGCGGGCCGACCTGCACGATTTAAAGAGCGCCCCCGAATTGCGCGGCCTGGGCCGCGTCAAAGCCATGCTGCTCAAAGCCGCGCTCGACCTGCCGCGCCGGGTCGCGCTGGAAAACCGCGAACAGCGCCCATCCGTGCGCACGCCGGAAGATGCCGCCAGACTGATGCGCGAGCGCGTCCGCACGCTGGCCAGGGAGTGCTTCTGGGTGATTCCGCTCGACGCCCGCAACCGCCTGCAGTCCGAACCGGTCGAAATCAGCCGCGGCATCCTGGATGCCAGCCTAGTCCATCCGCGCGAAGTCTTCCAGTCCGCGATCATCGCCGGCAGCAAGGGCATCGTGCTCGCGCACAACCACCCATCCGGCGACCCCACCCCATCGGCCGAGGATATCCGCATCACCCGCCAACTGGTCCAGGCCGGACGCATCCTGGATATTCACGTCCTCGATCATGTGATCATCGGTCAGCGCAGCGAAACCCGCTCCACCGATTTCCTCAGCCTGAGGGAAACGGGGCTGGTGGATTTTGCCGCGGGCGCATAAAGTGGAGAGTGGGTGGTGGTTGGTGGGTGGTGGTAGGTGCAAAAACGGTCGGGACGGAGCCCGACCCTCCAGAAGAGCGACAACTCGGGCTAAATATATTCGACGGACTTGAAATGGCGGCGGATACCGTTGCGGAACTTGACTGACGGGTAGCCGAGCGTCATGGCGATGGACGGGAAGTTTTTCTCCGGTACGCCCCATTTCAGCCTCAGCTTCCTGTCGCCTTGCAAAGCCGGCGGAACGGTTCCGATCATGCAACTTCCCAGCCCCAGCGTTTCGGCCGCCATCGTGGCAAAACTACAGGCGATTGTCGGATCGACAGTGTCTTTCATCGGGTAGTGAAAGAGGATCACGCAGGGAGCATTGTAGAAGAGCAGATCCCTGTTCGCCGCCCGTGCTTCGATGATGGCCTTCGCAACCGGCAGAACAAAATCCCGCATCATTTTCACCGAGGGCTTGTCCATCATCAGGCGCAAGATGACCGATCCAAGCGGCGTTCCGAGAAAGAGCCATTTCTTAAACGCCGCCGTCAAATCCTTCGCCAGTTCCTGCACCCGTTCCTTTCCGTTGATCACGACCACGCCAACGGGGGAAGGCGGAAAGCCCATGGGCGCGGTGGACGACATGGCCAGCAGATGATCGATGGTTGCTCTTGCAACCTGCTTGTCCTCGTAGTGGCGCGTGCTTCTCCTTGCCTGAAAAAGCCCTTCCAGAGCCGCGGTCGTTGCGCGGGCAGCCACGGGAGGCAGCGGGAAAACGTCTTCCCCGGTCAGACCGCGGCCGGTAACGCAAATTGCGCCGCTGGGGCACACCGCCATGCAGTGGCCGCAGGCCAGACAACCGAACATGCCGTCCGGCACGACCACGGGTTTGCCATCCTTCTTGCGAATGCTGAAGGACGGGCAAACATCGGCGCACAGCCCGCAGAGTGTGCACACCGCCTCGTCAATTGACGGAACGCCCCATTCGACATTCACCGTCTTGTTTTCAGTCCGCCTGGTCATTTCTCGATTTCTCCGCCTGTGAATTGCTCACGCTCAGAGCAGTTTGGCCATATCGTCTCCCAAACGGCGAACACAACACTCAAGCTTTCTTCAGCCGTGGCCCTTGGGGTGTGTCTTCTATGACCCAGCCTTGAGCGGCGATTTCCTGGCGCAAGCGGTCGGCTTCGGCCCAGTTTTTGGACTTGCGCGCGGCCTGGCGCGCGTCCAGCAGCGCCAGCATGGTCGGCGGCGCCACGGATGCTTCGGGCTCCAAAAATCCCAGCACGCTGTCCAGGCGCGCCAGCAGCGCCAGGACTGCTGCCGCGTCCTCGGGGGCGACCTGATTGGCATCGAGCGCCCGGTTGCCGGCGGTCACCAGCGTAAAGAGCGCGGCCAGCGCCTCGGCGATGCCCAAATCGTCGGCCAGTGCGGCGCCAAAGGCCGCTTCGGCCTGTGCGGCCCAGACTGGTGGTTCGGCGGCGCCCTTTGCGGCGGCCAGGCCGGCCAGGCGCGCGCGGAAGGCGTCCAGGCGCTGCAGGGAGGCGCGCGCCGCATCCAGGGCCGCAAAGCTGAAATCCAGCGACTGCCGGTAGTGCGCGCCGATCAGCACAAGGCGCATTTCGCGGCCGCTGTAACCGCGCGCCAGGACATCGCGCAGGGTGTAAAAGTTGCCCAGCGACTTGGACATCTTGCGCCCCTCGACCACCAGGTGCGCGCAGTGCATCCAGGCGCGCACAAAGGGCTTGCCGGTGGCCGCCTCGGCCTGCGCCAGTTCGTCCTCGTGATGCGGGAAGAGGTTGTCTATTCCGCCGGTATGCAGATCAAAACTTTCGCCCAGATATTTCATGCTCATGGCCGAACATTCGATGTGCCAGCCGGGACGGCCGTAGCCCCAGGGCGAGTCCCAGGCGATCTCGCCGTCCTGTTCGTCCCAGGCTTTCCAGAGCGCAAAGTCGGCGGCATTCTCCTTTTCGTACTCGTCCTGCGCCACGCGCGCGCCAGCCTGCAGCCCGCCGCGGTCGAGGTGCGCCAGTTTGCCGTACTCCGGGAAGGCGGCGATGCGGAAGTAGATCGACCCGTCGGCGGAACGGTAGGCGACGCCCTTCTCGAAAAGGCGCGCGATCAGCGCGATCATCTCGGGTATGTGGTCGGTGGCCGCCGGGTAGTGCTCCGCGGGTTCGATGGCCAGCGTCCGCAGGTCGGCGAAAAAGGCCTCGCAATAGGGTTTCGTGAAGGTTTTCAGCGGCGTGCCCGCCGCGCGCGCGCCGCGGATGGTCTTATCGTCCACATCGGTCAGATTCATGACCTGCGTGACGCGCAGTCCGAAATATTTCAGCGTCCGGCGCAGCAAATCCTCGAAAATGTAGGCCCGGTAGTTGCCGATGTGGGCGAAGTTGTAGACCGTCGGGCCGCAGGTATAGAGGCGCACATGGCCGGGTTCGAGAGGAACCAGTTCCTCGACGCGCTGGGTCAGCGAGTTGAAGACCTTCATGACGAGACGCCCCCATTGTCTTCGTCCGCATCGGGCACTTCCACCAGCGCCACGGCCAGCGCGGCGATGCCCTCTGCGCGGCCCAGCGCGCCCAGGCCTTCCAGAGTGGTGGCCTTAACCGAAACGCGCGCCGCGGAAATGCCCATGGCGGCGCCGAGTTTGGCGCGCATCTCCGCCGCGTACTTGGCGATGCGCGGCGCCTCGGCCAGCAGCGTGGCGTCCACATTCTGGACCACGCCGCCGCGCGCGCGCAGCCGCGCCGCCACCTGGCGCAGCAGTTCGATGCTGTCGGCGTCTTTCCAACGGGGATCGTGATCGGGAAAATGCGCGCCGATATCGCCGTCGGCCAGCGCGCCCAGCAGCGCATCGGTCACGGCATGACACAGCACATCGGCATCGGAGTGGCCCAGCAGTCCGGTGGGCTGCGGGATCGTGACCCCGCCCAGGACCAGCGCACGCCCGGGCGCGAAGCGGTGAATATCGTAGCCCTGACCGATGCGCAGCATGATGCAGGTTTACTCCACGCCGGGTTTCTTCGGCAGCGCCAGGCGGATGTGCAGTTCGCGCAGTTGCTTCTCGCCGACTTCGCCGGGCGCGCCCATCATCAGATCCTGCGCCTTCTGATTCATCGGGAAGGCGATGACCTCGCGGATGTTGGTCTCGTTGGCGAGCAGCATCACCAGGCGGTCCACGCCGGGCGCGATGCCGCCGTGCGGCGGGGCGCCCAGTTTGAAGGCCTGGATCATGCCGCCAAAGCGCCGGTCCACTTCCTCGCGCGGATAGCCGGCCAGTTCGAAGGCCTTGTACATGACGGCCGGTTCATGGTTGCGGATCGCGCCGCTGGACAGTTCCACGCCGTTGCAGATGATGTCGTACTGAAAGGCGCGGATCGTCAGCGGATCCTGGGTGTTCAACGCCTCCAGCCCGCCCTGGGGCATCGAGAAGGGATTGTGCGAGAAGGCGATGGCCTGGGTTTCCGCGTCGCGCTCGAAGAAGGGAAAATCCACAATCCAGCAGAAGCGAAAGACATCCTTCTCGATCAGGTCCAGATCGCGCCCGAGCTTGAGCCGCAGGTCGCCGCTCAGGCGGCTGGCCGCGGCGGGTGGATCGCAGATGAAAAAGACCACGTCGCCGTCCCCCACCCCGCAGCGCGCGGCCAGGGTTTGGAGTTCCTCGGGACCGAGGAATTTGGCGATCGGCCCCTTGACCTGACCGCCCGCCCAGACCAGGTAGGCCAGCCCCTTCGCGCCGTTGGCCTGGGCGTACTCGCCCAGTTTGTCGAAGAAACTGCGCGGCTTGTCGGCGATCTTTTTGACCGGAATCGCCCGCACCACGGCGCCATTCTCCACCCCCGCGCGGAAGGCGTTGAATTTGGAGGCGCGGAAAAAATCGCTCACATCGCGGATTTCGATCGGGATGCGCAAATCTGGCTTGTCGCTGCCGTACTTGACCATCGCGTCGGCGTGGGTGATGCGCCGGAACGGGGCCGCATCCACCTGCCACTTGCTGAACTCGGAAAAGACGCCGTGCAGCACATCCTCGACGACCAGGAAAACGTCGTCCTGCGTGACAAAGGACATTTCCATGTCGAGTTGATAGAACTCGCCCGGCGAGCGGTCGGCGCGGGCATCCTCGTCGCGGAAGCAGGGCGCGATTTGAAAATAGCGGTCGAAGCCCGCCACCATCAGCAACTGCTTGAACTGCTGGGGCGCCTGCGGCAGCGCGTAGAAGTGGCCGGGATGGATACGGCTGGGAACCAGATAATCCCGCGCGCCCTCCGGCGAACTGACGGTCAGAATGGGCGTCTGGAACTCCGTAAAGCCATGCTCCTGCATGCGGCGGCGCAGACTGGCGATGACCTTCGAGCGCAACTGGATGTTGCGGTGCAACTGCGTGCGGCGCAGGTCCAGGAAGCGGTAGCGCAGGCGCGTATCCTCCGGCCCGGCAGTGTCGTCGTCCACGGCGAAGGGCAGCGCCTCGGCGGCGCCCTGCACCGACATTTCGTCCGCGGCGACTTCGATCGCCCCGGTCGTCATCTCGGGATTGATGGTCTCCGCCGAGCGCGCCATGACCTTGCCGGTCACGGTGATGACGCTCTCCAGGTGCAGTTTCTGGCAGGCGTCGAAAAAAGCGCGGTCGGGATAGATCACAACCTGCGTGACGCCGTAATGGTCGCGCAAATCCAAAAAAAGCAGTTGGCCATGATCGCGCTTGCGGAAAATCCAGCCCGAAAGCCGGACCGTCTGGCCCGCCTGGGCCGCGCGCAGATCGTTGCAGGTGTGCGTTCGATACAGATGCATTTCGCCATCGTCCTTTCTGAAACCGGAGGCGACAGTCTACCCTCCAAAGGACGGGATGGGAAGAGCAAGAAGGCAGACCTGCTTGAGACGGGGGCGGCATAGTAGTAATATTTAGTCGGCAACGAAAACGGGGGTGGGTATGAAAAATTTATTCGGGTTAACTGGGGGGGCGGTTTTGACGCTCTGGACGGCATTGGCGATGGGCGCCGGAAAGGAAGCGAATATGAGCGACGGCTGGAACAAATTGACGCCCGAAGAGACGCGCGTGATCGTGAACAAGGGGACGGAACGTCCTTTCGCGGGCGAATATGTGAAGACCAAGGACGCCGGCACCTATGTCTGCCGGCGTTGCGGAGCGGCCCTCTACCGTTCCGAGGACAAGTTCGATTCGGATTGCGGGTGGCCCAGTTTCGACGCCGAAGTCCCCGGCGCCGTGCGGCGGAAAACGGACGCCGACGGACAGCGCACCGAAATTCTTTGCGCCCATTGCGCCGGCCATCTTGGCCATGTCTTCCTGGGCGAAGGGATCACGCCTCGCGACACGCGGCACTGCGTGAATTCGCTCTCCATGCGGCTGGCGCCGTTGGCCGATTCGACCAACAAGTTCGAACGCGCGATCTTCGCGGGCGGCTGTTTTTGGGGGGTGGAATATTTTCTGCAGCAGGCCAAGGGGGTGATCCGCACGACCGTCGGTTACACCGGCGGGAAAACGCTCCATCCCAGCTATGAACAGGTCTGCAGCCACACCACCGGCCATGCCGAAGCCGTCGAGGTCGTTTTCGACCCGCTGGCAACCACCTACGAGAAGCTGGCCAGACTCTTTTTCGAAATCCACGATCCCATCCAACTCGACCGCCAGGGGCCGGACATTGGCGACCAGTACCGCTCCGCCATTTTCTATGTCGGCGCCGCCCAGAAAAAGACGGCTGAAACATTAATCGCGCAACTTCAGGCCAAGGGCTTCAAAGTGGCCACTAGGCTCGAACCCGCCGGAGTATTCTGGCCGGCCGAAAACTATCACCGCGATTATTACAAACGCTCCGGCAAACATCCTTACTGTCACGTTTTCACCCCCAGGTTCGGCGGCAAGTGAGTTCTGCGCCATAAAAAAAAGGCCGCTCCAGGTGGAGCGGCCCGATCGTTCTGACACGCAGCAACTATTTCTTCGCCGCGGCCGGGGCCGGGGCCGCGCACTTCGGAGCCGCCGCCTTGCAGGCGCCGCAACCTGGAACATCTTTCATGGGAACCGTGACAACAGCCTGACCGCAACCGCACTTGGCGCCGTCGCCCTTCGCGGCGCATTTGCAATCGGTCTTGCAAGCGCAGAGCGTCGCCACGCCATCCTTGCAGGACAGGACGTGCATCTTGACCAGCGCCATGCCGCACTTGGAGCACTTGCCGGCTTCCGGAGCCACGGTCTTGCACATTGTGCAGACATAGACACTCTTGGATTTGCAGCACGCCTTATTCACGCCGGTAGCGCCAGCCTTGTCGCCGCCGCAACTGACGCAAGACGTAAACACGGCCACAGACGAAAGAAGCACCAGCGCCACCATCATTCTCACGACCTTACGCATATCGCCTCCTGTTGGTTAGTTTTACCAGTCGGGTCTTTTGACTAAAACGCCGGCGCACCGACTCAAATGCTCCAGCGGAAAGCAGGATATGCGCTTGGCGTTGGACAAGCAAGCGTAATCAATCGCCAGTTCGTCCTTTGCCTGCGGCGGTTTTTGGCTTAGATTCGAGGGGCGACGGGCGATGAGCCGTCGAACGATCTCCGCATGGAGTTTTCTTTATGAAAAACGAACGTTGGACTGCGGCGCGCATTCGCGCGCTCAAGGGGCATGAGCGCATCGTGTGCCTGACGGCCTACGATGCCACGACGGCGCGACTGGTGGATGAAGGCGGAACGCACCTGATCCTGGTCGGCGATTCGCTGGCGCAAGCGGTGCTGGGCTACGACACGACATTGCCGGTCACGATGGAGCAAATGCTGCATCACACCGCCGCCGTGGCGCGCGGCGCGCGGCGGGCGCTGGTCGTGGCCGATATGCCGTTTCTTTCGTATCAGGTTTCCGACGAACAGGCGTTGCGCAATGCCGGGCGTTTTGTGCAGGAAGCCGGGGCGGGCGCGGTCAAGATCGAAGGCGGGGTGTTCCGCGCCGCCACCATCGCCCGTCTGGTCTCCAACGGCATTCCGGTGCTGGGCCATATCGGTTTGACGCCGCAGAGCGTGCTGACTTTGGGCGGGTACAAGGTTCAGGGACGCAGCGATCCCGCCGCGGCGAGTCTGATCGAAGACGCGCGCGCCCTGGCGGAGGCGGGCGCCTTCGCCGTGGTCGTGGAATGCGTCCCGCAGGCGCTTGGCGCGGCGCTGACCGAGGCCTGCGCGGCGCCGACGATCGGCATTGGCGCCGGGGCGCAATGCGACGGCCAGATTCTGGTGCTCAACGATCTGGTGGGCCTGACGCCGCCGGAGACCACACCCAGAATGGCGAAGCGTTACGCCGAAACCGGCGAGACTATTCGCGAAGCCATCGCCGCTTACCGGAGCGACGTCGTCTCCGGCGCCTTTCCCGGACCGAAAAACGTCTATTGATTACGGTTGATCAAGGCGGCCGCCACACCGGCGCCGTATCCGTTGTCGATATTGACGACGGTAATGCCAGGCACGCATGAATTGAGCATGGCCAGCAGCGCCGCAAAGCCGCCTTGTCCGGCGCCGTAGCCGATGCTGGTGGGCACGGCAATCAGCGGACGGTCCAACAGTCCGCCCACCACGGATGGCAGCGCGCCCTCCATGCCCGCGACCACCACCACGACCCGCGCGGCGCGCAATGCATCCACATGCCGCAGCAGGCGGTGCAAGCCGGCGACACCGACATCGTAGAGCGGCTCGACGCGCGCGCCCATGCGCTCGGCCGTCAGCGCGGCTTCGGCGGCGACGGGTATGTCGGAGGTGCCGGCACAGACCACGGAGACCAGTCCCACCGGAGCCGGCAGCGGAACCGTGTCCAGCGTCACGATGCGCGCATCAGCGTGGTAGACAAGCTCCGGAATCTGTTTGCCGATGACATCCGCCTGTTCCGGGGTCACTCGCGTCGCCATGCCGTTTTGTCCCGCCTCGCGCATGGCGCGCAAAATGCCCGCGATCTGCCCGACGGTCTTGCCGGGACTGAAGATCGCCTCCGGCAGACCGCAGCGGCGCAGGCGGTCGGTGTCGATACGCGCATAACCGACGTGATGCTCGCCGCCGGCCTCGATCTGCCTGCGGGCGTCGTCCGGCGAGAGCCGTCCTTGGGCGACCAGGTCCAGCAATTCGACAAGTTTCGCATTGATGGTGGACATGCGGTTCCTTTGGGAAAAGGGTCAAGGGGCAAGGGTCAAGGGGCAAGGGTCAGGGGGAAGGGAGCAGGGAAGAGATGTTTGCAGGCATTTGACTCTCCTGAAGTCCGGATCAGGTTTCCCCTGTGGCCGCGGCCCGGGCTTTTCGAACCCGCTCGAGGTCGGCATAGGGGGCATTGCGGCGGGAGTAGCGGTCGGCCATGCGGCTTTCCAGGGCCGTCCAATCCTGTGGCGTCGGGACCATCGAATAATCCCAGCGTTTGACGTCGGAGCGCCAGGATTGCCAGCTAATCCCGCGCTGCGTGACGCCGACCCTGACCTCGCGACGCACATCGTCCTCAAGTTTTTCTACCCAACGCACGTCCCGTCGCATTATACTTTCCTTCCGCCCATTCAGCGGGATCCGTCATTTATGAATAAATCAGAGACAGAGCCGTCATCCAAACCGTGGGGATCAGCTTATCCCAACCGTCCCCCTTTGTCCACGGACATGGCCCGGCAATCTCCGGCGGCGGCGGCGCCAAAACTGCGCAAACTTCGCGTGAAGCGTCCGGCGCAGTCCGCGCCGCCGGCGGCCAGTACATCCGGCGGCAGCCAGCCGTCTGGAACGCCGTCCATCATCGTCAGGATGCTCGCCTGGGTCATTCTGGCCGTGGTCGTGACTGCTGCTGCCGCAACCGGTGTAGCTTATCTCCGCCTGCAAGGTTTTCAAGCGCGCCTGACAGAAGTGGACGCTTTGATGGCAATGGGACACGATAATGCGGCGCTCAGCGCCTTGAGGGAAATGGCGGAACCGGCCGTGCGCCACGGCCTACTGGTGCGTGAAGTCGGCGCCCGCACCGTGCGCGTGCTCGTACGCCTGGGCCGCACCAACGAAGCCGAAGACGCCGCCGACGCCCTGGCCACGCTCGTGCCGCCCGACGATGCGGAGCCGTGGAATTTCGCGTCGCCGCAGTCCGTGCTCAGCCTGCCGCAATGGGCCGCCGGCGATGTGCTCTACGGAGCGGAGAAGATGGTCTGGGACCGCTGGGCCGGTTACCGCGAACTGCTCGCCAGTTTGAGCGACCGGGACCGACTGGAAATGGAAAAAGTGCGGGTGCTGCTGGCCGCCCGCCACCCGAACAATCCGCTCTGCCCCGGAAAGCCCAAACCTGTGATCAGGGAAACCAGCGATCAGACGGATCGGACCGATCTGACGGATCGTCCGGTTCAGAAACGCCGCGTAAAGCCTGCGCGGCAGATTGGCCCAACGTTTTCCCCCGCCGAGCCGGAAGCCGCACCCCCACCCCAGGCGGCGGTCCTGCCGGCGCCATCCGAGCCGCTTCCCGTTCAGACGGAAGCGATATCCACGCCCGCCGTTACGCCGCCACCGGCGGAACCCGCGCGCGACCGGGCGATCCGTCAATTGCACGACCGGCAGTCGGCCATCCAGGCGCAGCTAAAAAGTCTGCACGCCTCCGCCGACGACGGCGCGCCGACCGCAAGTTCGCCGGCTCAGAAACGCCTTGACCTGCACCGCGCGGAGATGCAGAAAGTCGCCAAGCGGGCCGAATCGTCCAGCGGCGCCGCGCGCACGCGCGCCTTGGATCAACTGCGCCAGATGAAATACCGGGAAATGCAATTGGAACGCGAGGCCGGTCCGTCGAAAAGCGTTCCGGAGCAACCGCCAGTTCCCCGGCAGGTGGCGGAGTTACGCAGCGAACTGGCGGGCATCGGAGAACAGTTGAATGTCTTGGAAAGCGAAGCGAAGGCACCTTGAATTAGGCTGAAGGCTGTAGGCTGTTAGGAAAACGACAGGGGGAACTGACATATGATGAAACTTGGCGTTATTGGCGGAAGCGGATTGTATCGTCTCGAAGGGCTGAAAAACGTGGAGTCGGTGAAGGTGGAAACGCCCTTCGGCGCGCCCTCCGACGCGCTGCTGCACGGAACGCTTAACGGCCGTGAAATATACTTCCTCCCGCGGCATGGACAGGGCCACCGCCTGCTGCCGAACGAGATTCCTCATCGCGCCAACATCTTCGCGCTGAAGCAGCTCGGCTGTTCCTGGGTGCTTTCCGTGAGCGCCGTGGGCAGTCTGCGCGAGGGCCTGCACCCGCGCGACATCGTTTTGCCGGATCAGTACTACGACCGCACCAAGTCCGCCGGCGAACACACCTTTTTCGGCGGCGGAATCGTGGCGCATGTTTCGTTCGGCGATCCCAGTTGCGACAGTTTACGTAATCTATTGGCCGACGTGGTCGCGGATGTGCTTAAGCGGGCGGACAAACCGCCGCGCCTTTTCACATCCGGCATCTACGTGAACATGGAGGGCCCGGCCTTCTCCACGCGCGCGGAGTCGGAAACCTACCGCAAGCTCGGGTTCGATGTGATCGGCATGACCAGTCTGCCTGAAGCCAAACTCTGCCGCGAGGCTGAGATGTGCTATCAGGCCATGGCCATGGTGACGGATTTCGACTGCTGGCGCCGCGCCGAGAAGGAGGTCTCGGTGGATGCCATCATGGGGCATCTACAGGCCAATATCGGACTCGGCAAACAGGTCATCGAAGAACTGGCCCGAAAACTGCCGGAGACGCGCGACTGCTCCTGCACGACGTCCTTGAAACACGCGATCATGACCGATCCCGCCGCGATTCCCGAGGCTCTGAAGAAGTCGCTGGCGCCGCTGATTGGACGCTATTTATCGCCTGCAAAGTAATTTTGCCGCCGTCCACCGGGGTAATTCGCTATGCGCCAACTCTGGCGGTCATTGCTTGACCTCGCGTTTCCGCGCGCCTGCGCGGCCTGCGGACAACCGCCGGGACTGGATGCCGGGCATCTTTGCTGGGATTGCGTCGCCGGGCTGCCGTTGATCGCGCCGCCCTTCTGCTCCGTCTGCGGCGATCCCGCCGAGGGTGTGACCGAGGCGGAGTTTGTCTGCGGCTGGTGTCGCGACAAGACGCCGCCCTTCGAACTGGCCCGCTCCGCGGTCCGCTATCACGGCGCGATCCGTGACATGCTGCAGACCTTCAAGTATCAGGGCGCCATTCACCTGACCTCGGACCTCGGCGAACTTATGGATGGCTGCGTGCGCGCGCATTACGCAGCCGAAGTATTGGATGCCGTCTGCTTCGTGCCGCTCTACCCGGCGCGAGAACGCGAGCGCGGCTACAACCAGTCCCGCCTGCTGGCCGCCGACCTGGCCCGCCGCCGCGGTCTACCGCTGATGTCGCGCCTGCTGCGCCGCACCCGTCCAACGGCCACGCAAACCCGCCTCAGCGCCCCCGCGCGCGCCGAAAACGTGCGCGGCGCCTTCGCCGTGGCCGATCCCGCCTGGGTGCGAGGGCGGCGGCTGCTGCTGGTGGACGATGTGATGACAACCGGAAGCACGGTCGGAGAATGCGCGCGCGCCCTGCGCGCCGCCGGCGCCTGGCGCGTCTTCGTCGCCACTGTGGCGCGGGGCGGGTAAAGAAAGGTGGGAGGTGGAGGGCGTAAACTTATATCGCTTGCGTTTCACTGAGACGCAAAGGCTATCAGGCATAATTGCATGCCAAATGATATAATAACGATTATGAAGAAGTGTCCTTTTTGCGCGGAAGAAATACAGGAAGAGGCCGTGCTGTGCCGCTTCTGCGGACAGTTTTTGCTGAAAAAGCCGCGTCGGCCTTGGTATTTTCAAACCGGCTGGCTGATCACGGCGGTTGTCTGCGTGGGTCCGCTGGCCATTCCGCTGCTCTGGCGCAACCCCAACTACAGCCGCCGCAATAAGATCGTCTGGACGATCGCGATCCTGCTGATAACCTGGGGCTCCTGCGTGCTGATGCAGAGATCCATCAAATCCATCGAGGATTTTTACGGTATCCTCGATCAACTGAATTAGCCATCGCGCTGTCGGGGATTATGCCGGGAATAAGGAAACTCGCCGCGACCATGAGCGCTCGCACGCCCGCCAAGACGGGAATCGGCGACAGTCCGCGGCCGGGACGGGAAATCGTTCTGCTGCTGCATGGTTTGGCGCGAACCAGTCGCAGCATGAAACGCATGCAACAGGCTTTGGCCGACGCCGGCTATGTCGTCCATGCGCCGCAATATCCCACCCGCGAGAGTGCCGTGCAACAACTGGCCGATGAACATCTGGCTCCCTTGCTTGCGCAATGCCAGGCCGCGAAGCCGGCCAGGATTCATTTTGTGGCGCATTCGCTCGGCAACATCGTGCTGCGGCAATATTTCGCCTCGCACAGCCTGGAAAACGCCGGACGGATCGTGATGCTGGCCCCACCCAATCAGGGCAGCGAGGTTGTGGACAAACTGGGACGGTTTTCCCTCTTTCGACGGATCAACGGACCGGCCGGGCTGCAACTCGGCACCGACGGCAACTCACTGCCCAATCGCCTTCCCACGCCGCCGGTCGAGATCGGCGTGATCGCAGGCACCCGCTCCATCAACTGGATACTTTCGGCCATGATCCCCGGCGTCAATGACGGCAAGGTCTCGGTGGAACGGACGAAACTGGCGGGCATGAAGGATTTCGCCGCGGTGAAAACCGCGCATCCCTTCATAATGCGAAACCCAAAAGTCATCGAACTGACGCTCTCCTTCCTGCGCCACGGCTCCTTCGGTCTTCCGCCTTCAGCCTAACAGCCTTCAGCCTTTCTTAAAAACCTCATCGAACCGCACCTCGGCGGGATGGCGCGGGAGGGGCTGGCCGTTTTGCTGGGCGTCCTTGAGTTCGGCGGCGGAATCGGCGTCCAGCCACCAGAAGAGGTAGGCGTCGCTCTCGTCTCCGTAGCGCGTCAGCACGGTGGGCGGCGCGCCGAATTTATTCCAGTAGAGCAGGCGCCGGCAATTGATGTTCCAGAGCGGAATGTAGGGCGATTGTTCGACCAGCAGCTTGTCGATCTCGCGCACGAGGGCGTGGCGGCGGTCGACGTCGAAGATGCTCTTCTGCCGCTCGATCAACGCATCCACGCGGGGGTCTTTGAAGCCGGTGATGTTGCTGCTGGCCGTGCGATCGGCCTCCTTGGACGACCACATGCCTTCGGGATCCTTGAGCAGGCCGGAACTCCACGAGGCCCAGGTCATATCGAACGAAAAGCTGTCCATGTCCTTGGTCCACGACGCCGCGTCTTTCTGCTCCACCTTCAACTCGATGCCGGCATTGCGCAGGTCTTCGCCATAGATCGCGAGAAACTTGTCGGCCATGCCGCCGTTGGTTTGAAACCGCAGGATGAAGGGCTGCCCGCCCTTTTCCAGCAGACCGGTGGCGGGATTGCCCTTCCAGCCGGCCTCGGCCAGCAGGCGCAGGGCGGCGGCGGGATCGAAGCCGATCGCGGCGTTCGTGCAGGGATGCGCGGCGTCGTATAAGTCCTCGAAATAGGAACGGTGCAAAAAGTACTGGTTGTACATCAGCGTGGCGTTCATGCGCTCGCGGTTAAGCAGCAGCGCCAGCGCCCGGCGGACGCGCGGGTCGTCGAACGGCGCGCGGCGCTGGTTCATGGCGAAGCCCTGGAAGCCGATCGGGTTGTAATTCAACACCCGCTGTTTGACGATCCAGTTGCGATCGAAGCGCTCGCCGACGGTTTCCTTGACCCAGAGGCGTGCCATGTAGACCGGCATGTAGTCGAGTTCGCCCTTGCGAAAGGCCTCGAAGGCGTTTTCGGTTTCGGCGAAAAAGCGGAAACGGATGCTCTGGAAGTTGCCGATGCCGCGGGAGCGGGGCAGGCCGCGCTGCCACCAGTCGGCGCGGCGCTCGACGAGCACATGGCGGTTCTCCTTGACCTCGCCCAGACGGTAGGGGCCGGAGACGACGGGAAACTCGAAGTTGATCTTGTTGAAGTCCTGGTTGGTCATGGCGTGTGAGGGCAGAATCGCCATTTCGCCGATGGCTAAAAGGTTGCGCCAATGCACTTCGCGGGCGCGGAAGCGGATGCAAAGCGGGCTCAGCACCTCCGGCGTCTGAAAGGTTTCCAGCGCGACTTTGTGCGGACCGGTCAGATTGCGCGGATCCACCAGCGATTGAAAGGTCCAGCGCACATCCTCGGCGGTCACCGGCTGCCCGTCGCTCCAGCGGGCTTTGGGCGAAACCCAAAAGGTGAAGGTCTTGCGGTCTTCGGAAATCGTCCAGCGCTCGGCCAGATTAGGCTCCTCGGCCAGCGTCAGCGGGTGGCGCGTCAGCAGCGTCTCGTACAGCAGTCCAAAAAAGGTGGCGCTGAAGGAATTGTTGTCGAGGTAGTAATTGAGACTCTTCGGCGAAGGACCGGCGTAGACATTGAATTCACCGCCGGGCACGGCCTGCGCGCTGGCAAGTGGATGCGGCGCATTGGTCCAGCCTGGCTTGGGATAGGAGTCGTCGGCCGCGGCGGACAGGCCAGCGACCAGACACACCAAGCCCAGGCACGATTTGAACCAGCGCCGAGGAGATGCGGGACGATATTTCATGATCCACGCCTTTCGTCTCAGTGTTTAGCCGCCGCTTCCGCGACATCCCTGACGCAGCGGAAGCCAATGACAGGGCGGCCGTCGGGCAGACAACCACGCCGCAATTCGGCGGTGGCGGCATTGCCGCGGCTGGTCGTTTTCAACTCCGCATCGTCGCCAAGATACGATCCGCCGCGGAAAACATGGCCGGGGGCCTTGGCGTCGTTCTCGGGATTTTTTTGTTTCAAAACCAGATAGGCGGACGGATCGTAGGCGTCCTGGACCCACTCGGCGGCGTTGCCCGCCATGTGCAGGAGTCCGAAGGGGCTGACGACCGGATCGCGCCCGCTGAAAAGGCCGGCGGCGGCTTCACGCGCCAGAAGCTGGTCCACGTCCCAGGTTTCCTGCGGCAGCACCCGCGGCGGACGCGGTTCCGCGCGTCGGCAGGAAAAACGGCTGGGCGGCGGCGGTGGGTCGCGCCGGTCCAGTTCGGCGGCCAGGAAACTGCGCCCCGAAAGATTGTTCACGATCGTGGCCGAGGGCGCCGTGTCGCCCCAGGGATAAGGCCGCGCATCCCGGCCGCGGGCCGCCAGTTCCCACTCCGCCTCGGTGGGCAGGCGCTTGCCCTTCCAGCGGGCATAGGCGTAGGCGTCGAACCAGTCCACGCCCACCACCGGCTGGCGGTCCCGGCTCAAGCTGGGCGATTTCCAGCCCTGGGCCTGATGATCCTTGAGCGGTGAGGCATCGGGATGCTCCATGCTGTAGTCCTGGGCCGAGCGCACATGGTTCACAAATTCCCGGTATTCGGCGTTCGAGACTTCGTGGCGGTCGATCCAGTAGGGCTTCAGGTAGATCAGGCGCATGGGAAAATCGGCGTCGGCGGGGGTGGCGTTCTCGCGGCCGAAGAGGAAATATCCGCCGGGGATGTAGACCATGTTGGTATCGGCGCCGGCCGGCGCCTTCGCTTCACCGGCCCCGCGGGCGGTCAGGTAGGCCTGCAGGATTTTCTTCTCCATGGTCATCAGAACCTGGAAATCCATACCGACAAACTCCCCTTCCCCGCCAAAAACCGGATTCGAGACATTGGCGCGGTTGCGGGTCACCCGCTCGACCCAGAACAGTAGAAAGGTGTCCATCTCAACGGCCGCCTGGTCGAAATCCTTTTCCTTTAACAGTATCGGGATGCGTTCCGTCATCAATGACGGCAGTTGGCGAGCGATGGCCTTGCGTTCCGTCAGGACGCGTTCGAAGTTTTGCCGCCCGGCGGGATTTTGAGTGTAGCCGGGATTTTCAATGCCGGGATACTGGGCCTGCGCCTTCAGCAGAATGCGCGACAGGTTGTTGTACCTGGTCACCGCGGCCTTGATGGGCGGCATCCATTCGCCGTCCAGTTTTTCCAGGCCTTGCGCCAGCTTTTTCTGTTCCGCCGCGAAGGCGTCCCGCCGTTCCGTAATCCACCCCGCCTGTTTGCTTTGCGCCCAGCGGGCCAGAAACTCGTCAAACATGGGCACGGCCTGCGCGTAGGTCGCGGCGCTCAGATTGGTAGAGGAGGAGAGCGCCAGGGGTTTGAGGCAGTCGGCGAACACCTCCTCCAGATTTTCGGTACGCACTTCCAGCACCTCGTTCTTCGGATAGCGCTGCCGGCTGACGATCGTGCCGGAACCGGTCTTGATCGTGAGACTATTGGTTGCGCCCGCATCATCGGGCAGGATTTCGCCCTGCACGGTAAGGCCGGATTTCAGTCTGATCACGGAGGCCTGGGGCGGTAGAAACTCGCGCGCCGCCGGAGAAAGTTCGGAGCGGGTGACCGCCCCGCACCAGCTTCCAGTTACAACAACAAGCAGCGTCAGATGTAAATTCAAGCGCATGATGATTCCCCCAAAGATCATCGTACGTTCATCCAACGTTGCCGTCAAGAAGGCCGGGAACTAGCGCCGGAAAAGTCGCACCTCGCGTAGTTCGATCGTACCACGGCCCTGGCCCTGCACGATCAGTTCGACGGCCCGCGTGTCCGGCGGAGTTTCGAATGTTTTTTGGGCTTTACGCCAGCCCGCCTGCCGCCGCAACAAGGGGTGGGCCACCGCGAACGCCTCCACACGCGCCGCGCCGCCGGCGGCCGTCGCCCGGGTCAACGCCACGCTCAAAGTCACGCTATCGCCGACACCCTCAGGCACGCCGCGCACCAGCGCCTCCATGCACATCCTGAGCCCCGCGGTGACCGCCACCGGAGTGGCGCGCAGTATCCATGCCGCCCCCGCATCCTCGGACCATACGGCGATTCCTCCGTCGGCGTTTTTTTGCAACCGCTGTCCGGTGCGGTTATCGAGCGTCAACGCCCAGCCATCCGTCGGCGCCTGCGTCACCGGCAGCGGGGCCAGCAGGTTCTGTCCCAGCGGCATGGCCTGCGCCTGAATCACGGGTGTCGACGCCGCCGCCAACGCCACCCCGCGGTGGATGTGACGCCAGGCGGCCGCCCCAACCACCGCCGCGCCGAACGCCGCAAGCGTCGCAAAGCACCAGAACGCACGCCGCCAGCGCACCAGACGCCGTTGCAGCGTACGCACCTCCCTGACAGCCACCGCATCGTGCACCCCGCGGCCCGCGGCCGGAGGCGAGAAACCGATCTGCGCCCGCAGCGGCGGCACATTGGCCCTGGGATCGCGAGCCAGGAACGTACGAGCCGCCGGATCGAGACCTTGCGCCAGAATCGCCGCGCGAAAAGCGTCGAGATCGAACGGCACACGACGCCAGTAGACCGCCGCTTCGGCCTCGTCGTAGATACAATAAGCGGCCCGTACGTCGCCGTCGCGCGGATCGCCCACCGACCCGACATTCACCACAAAGCGGCGGCCGGCATCCACCACGAAGTCGCCCGGCGGCGCCGTCCGCGGCACGCCGCTGCCGCCCAGCACGAAAAGCGCCGGAATGTGGGTGTGTCCGGCGAAAAGCAGCGGCGCCGGAACCGCCGCCCAGGAGGGGCGCGCATCGTCCGCCCGTTCGAGGTAATGATACTCGCCGGGAGCGGCAAAATCCGCGTGCGCGCAGAGGAACGCTCCGCCGTCCAGCACCAGCGGACGGTCAGCCAGGAAACGCAGCGCGGCTGAGTTTAGCCGTGGCCTTGTCCATGCCAGACTCTCCCGCGCCGCTTCGTTGAAGCAAGCGCTGTCCAACTTTCCAACCAGCGCCGCGTCATGATTGCCCAACACAATGCCGTCCACATTTTCATGTATGGACTCCAGCACACGCGCCGGATCCGGCCCATAGCCCACGCAATCGCCAAGACAGAGAATGCGGTCCACGCGCTGACTGCGGATGTCGAGCAGCACGGCATTCCAGGCCTGCCAATTGGCATGCACATCCGATACGATCGCGTACCGCATTCGAACGCCCTCCGTCCCGCGCAATTCCCGCGCGCCATCGGTGAAATCCGTGGTTGCCTCAGGCGTCGTATCCGGCCCGCGGGAAAATGCCGTTGGCGTGGGTGCGCAGCAGTTCGCTGAAAGCGCGCCGTTTCCGGGAGGGCGGCGACCGCCCACTGGAGTCCGCGGATGGAACAGGCCTTTGTCTTGTGTTTCGCGCGGCCGCGCTGATCACGACCGAGGTCGTGATGCCGGCGTAAAGCGCCGCATGCAGCGTGACGGCCGGCAAGGCCAACGCCACCACGCCTCCAAGCAGGGCGTAGAAAACGCTGATCAGATAATAGAAGGCCGAAAAACCGGCTTTGGGCGGATGGCAACGCAGCCTGTAAAGCCGCACCAGCTCCGGGGCCAGCGCCCCGCAACAGCCGAGCGCGAACACCAGCATGTCACTCGGTCGGTCCATTTGAGCCCGCCTTTCTCCGCTTCATCCGCCCGCACCCGCCATCAAACGGCTGACCAATCCCGCGAAACGCGCGGGATTCTTCAGCGGCGCGCCGTCCATCAACTGCGCCTGGCCGTAGAGCAACTCGGCATACTCGGCCAGCCGCGGATCGTCGTGGCGCGCCTCGTAAATGGCCAGCATGCGGCGCAGCACGGCGTGGTCGGCATTGACTTCGAGAATGGGCTTGGGCAGTTCCGACGGCCCGCCGGGGCGCATGCTCTGCATCAGGCGCGCCAAACTCGCGCTGGGCGCCGTTTCGTCGGCCACCAGACAGCAGGCCGACTCGGTCAGCCGCAGCGAAACGCGCACGTCCTGCACCTCGTCCTTGAGGCGCTCGCGCAGCAGGGCCAGCACGTCGCGCGCGTCGCGGGACTGCGTGTCGCGCTTGTCGGCGCGCGCCTGTCTTTCCTCCGGCGTGCCGAGTTCGACCTCGCCGCGGTCCACGGCCTCGAAGGGCTTGTCGCCGTATTTTCCGACCTCCTCAAGCACGAGCCCGTCAACCGGATCGGCGCCCAGCAGCACTTCGCAGCCGCGCGCGCGAAAGGTTTCAAGGCATGGCGCGTGCGCCGCCATGGCCAGCGAGTCGGCGGCCAGGTAGTAGATCGCCTTCTGATCCGCCGTCATGCGGCCGACATATGACTTGAGATCGGTGAGCGTGCCGTCGTCCTGCCGCGTCGAGGCAAATTGCAGCAGGTCGAGCAGTTTGGCGCGATGTTCGGTGTCGTGATAAACCCCCTCCTTCAGCAGACGGCCGAAGGCGGCGTAAAACTTCTGATAGTCCGCGTTCTCCTTGGTTTTCATCTCGCCGAGCAGTTTCAGAACGCGACCGACGATGCTGGCGCGGATGCGGCGCAGGATGGCGTTGTCCTGCAGCATCTCGCGCGAGACGTTGAGCGGCAGATCGCTCGCGTCCACCACCCCGCGCAGGAAGCGCAGGTAGGGCGGCGCCAGTTCGCGGCAATCGTCGGTGATCATCACGTTGCGCACGTAAAGCTGGATGCCGCCGCGATGCTCCGGCTGTAGCAGGCCCTGGGGCGGTTGTTCGGGGATAAAGAGCACGGCGCGGAACTCGGCGGCGCCTTCGGCGGCGAAATGCAGCACCCGCAGCGGCTTGTCGAAGGCGTGGCTGACGTGCCGGTAGAAATCCTCGTACTCGGCCGGGGTCACCTCGGACTTGTTTTTCCGCCAGAGCGACTTCATCGAATTCAGCGTCCGCTCCTCGACCGGTCCGGCGCCGGCGCCGTCCGCCTTGCCCGCCGCCGGCATCGCCAGCACGATCGGATGCGCCACGTAGTCCGAGTAGGTCTTGACGATGTGGCGCAGGCGGTGCTCGTCGAGGAATTCGTCCTGCCCCTCGCGCAGGTGCAGCACCACGTCCGTGCCGGCGGTATCGCGCACGGCCTCCTCGACCGTATATGCGCCGTCGCCGCTGCTGGTCCAGAGCACGGCGCCGGCCGCCTCGCAGTCGGCGCGGCGCGTGAGCAGCGTCACCTTGTCGGCGACCATGAAGGCCGAGTAGAAACCCACGCCGAACTGACCGATGAACTCCGGCCCCTGCTGTTTCCCGGCGTGTTTCAGCGTTTCGAGGAAGGCGCGCGTGCCGGAATTGGCGATCGTGCCGATGTTGCGCTCGACCTCCTCGCGGGTCATGCCGATGCCGTTGTCGGCGATCGTGAGCGTGCGCGCGGCGCGGTCCACCGCCAGACGGATACACGGCGACTCCACAGCCAGGCGCGGATCGGTCAGCGCCTCGAAGCGCGCGCGATCGATCGCATCCGAGGCGTTCGAGATCAATTCCCGCAGAAAAATCTCCTTGCGCGAATAAAGCGAGTGGATCACCAGGTCGAGCAACTGCTTGACCTCGGTCTGGAACGGCTTGGTTTCACGGCTCATCTTGCGTTTTCTCCGGTTTCACTACTGACTGTTCAGAGGTCGAGGGTCAAGGGTCGAGGGTCAAGGGTCGAGGGTTAAGTGTCAAGGGGCACCGATTACCGATCACTGCTCACTGACCGCTCTTCGTGCATTCTTCTTCTCCGACTGATGATGTTTGTCGTCGAGCGTTTTGGCGCGTTGCCGGCGCGATTTGCGGCGTTTCTGGCGGCGCAAGCGTTCGACGGCCTGCTGGCGGGCGCCAGCCGCGCCGTCGCGGCGCGCTTCCATCTCCTCGCACAGCAGTCGCCGCGCCAGAAAACGGTTCAAAGCCTGCGACCGCCCGTGCTGGCACTTGATCTCGATCCCGGACGGCAGATGCCGCAGGTAGACGCAGGAGGCGGTCTTGTTGATTTTCTGTCCGCCCTTGCCCGAACCCAGCACGAACTTTTCGACAAGATCGCCGTCGCGCACACCGAGCCCCGCCAGCCGGACCGCCAGATCCGTCCGCTTCGTTGCGCTGACAAAGTTATCGTCCATAGCGCGCACATGATGCCTCGCGGCGCTCCGCTTGGCAAGTTCCGCGAACGGACCGCCAACGGACGGAACGGACGGAACGGCGACAGTGTTTCCGGGAGGCGGGGCGCCTGCGCCACGCTCTACGGGCGCATCCTTGACTGTATCCCGCAATTCTTGATAGTAAAGCGGTAGTTAATTATCCGGTTTTGCGCAAACAACGGATTCATTTGCGAGGTTCGCCGGCATGCAAGGGATTAAACGCTGGGTGGTTGTCGGTGTAATCTGGATATGGATGGCCGGCGCGGGATATGCGCAGTACGCCACGCAGACGATCACGCTGGCGAAGGGCTGAAACGGGATCTACCTGGAGGTACAGCCGGACGATTCCAGTTGCGAGTCGGTCTTCGCCAGGCTGCCGGTTTCGAGCGTCAGCAGCCTCTACAACATGTCGCGGACCAAAGCGCGCTACACCGACAATCCGAACGAGCCGCTGAATCCCAGCGTCGAATATCTAACCTGGTCGCCGGGACTTCCGGCTGGCGCCGGCACATTGAACGGCGTGCTGGGCGGGCATGCTTACTTTATTTTCGCGACGGCGGCATGTCAGCGCGTGCTCAGCGGCCGCCCGGTCGCGCCCCGCATCGAATGGGTCATCGGCACGCCCGCCACCAACGTCTTCAACCTGGTCGGCTTCAGACAGGACGGCACGGCCACCTTTGGCGCCTACCTCGCCGGGGCCGGGTTCAGCATGGCGAAACTTTCCGTTTATTCGCTGAGCGGCACCAACAGCACCAACGCAACCTACACCTCGGTGGCGGGCTTCACGGGCATAAGCCGGGCGACGATGACGCGCGGCCAGGCCTGCATGATCGCCTGCGACAAGGTCTCTTCCTTTTCCGGGCCGGTCAAGGTTTATCCCGCCGGCGCGGCGGGCATCGTATTCGCGGCGGATTCTTCCCGCCAGAGCCTGCGCCTGCGAAACGACAACGGGGCGCCGCTGACGGTATCATTGACCATGCAACGTTCGGCGCCCGCACCGTCTGGTATAACGCCCGAATTGCCGAACCTGAATTACTACGACTTTCTGACAGGCTGGACCAACGCGCCGCGGCCCAGGCTCCTGCAGGCCGGCGAGGAATGGAACCTGCCGCTGGCGGTGGATCGCACGGGCATGCTGCCGGGCAAGCCGTACGGGGCGGTGCTGGTCTGTTCGGATACCGCCGGGGGGCGTGTGGAAATTCCATTGGAAGTGGCCTACGGCCAGTCCGATCCGGCCCATGCGCTCTGGCCGGCGGGACTGTGGGTGGGCAAAGCCAGCCTTGATCAGGTCTCCCAGGTGCTGGGCGACGGCTCGATTAACGACGGCGTCAAGGCCGGCGGGACACTGGATCTGCGCTTGATTCTGCATGTGGATGCGACCAACCGCTGCCGCCTGCTGCAACGGGTAATCATTTCCGGTTCGGTGGATAGCAACGGAAACTGGAACGCCGGACTGTATGTGGACGAAAAGAAGGCGCCGCCGGGGCTGAAGAGCGCGCGCATCAGCTCGGTGGCCTTCGGTCTCAAGAATAATGACATCCAATGGGACGAAACCTACGGTCATTTCGGCGACAAACTGCGCTTTTCCTATGTCATCGCGACCAACGACCCGGTAAATCCCTTCCGCCATCCCTACCATCCCGATCACGACGGACTGAGCGCCGATTTTCACAGCCAGTTGCCCACCGGCGACGACCAGCGCAACTACATCGGCGAAATCAAGCCGGAACTATTTTCGATTTCGAACACGGTCACGCTGGCCTGGACCGCGCCGCCCGCGGCCGGCGGCAGTTCGGTTGCCTGGAACCCCTCGGAAAAAGTTACGGGCAAGGCTTATTTCAGCGTCGTCGGCCTCCGCAGAGAGGGTCCGGTCCTGATGCAGGGAGAGTTTGAGTTGCAGCGGGTCAGTCAGGTGGGCAAACTTTCGACGGAGTAGCAACGCTTGGAAGTTGCGGCTCGAACAAGGCAATTCCGGAATGTAACGATTGGATAATCTGGAGTTAGGAGATAACCATGAAAGCTGGATACTGGGCGGGTTTGTTGCTGGCAGGCGTAAGCACGGCGGGCGCGCAGGAACCGGCGCCTTCCTACATCAACTACCAGGGCGTGCTGCGGGGCGGAACCGGCGAACACCTGCCGCAGGGGCCGCAAAACATCGAAACTTTATAAAAGCGCCACCCTCGGCAATGCAATCTGGGGGCGCGAATATTCGGTCCTTTTGGATACCAATGGCCTCTTCAATCTGACCCTGACGGATGGAGGGGGCAGCGAATTGATCGCCAACAGCACGCTGCGCGGGGTGGTGTCCAGCAACGACACGCTCTACCTGGGGCTGACGGTCAGGGGCAACGCCGAGATTCTCCCGCGCCAGCAACTGCTTTCAGTGCCCTATGCCATGATGGCAGGCGACGTTAAGAAGTCTTCCGGGAACTTCACGGTCAACGGCACACTCACGGTTACGAACAACGCCACGATCGCGACTTCACTGCAAGCCGCCAGCGTTCAAATCGGCAACACGCCGTCCGTTACGCTTTCGTTGACGAATTCGTCGCTGCACGTAAGCCAGGGATTGGAAGTCGGCGGCAACCTGACCGTCAAGGGCAACATCACGCTTATGAGCGGTTTGCAGACATTGCCGACAACCACGTTTATAAACCGCGCTACTCCAGGCGATGTCATTACAATTATGAATAGCGCGCCCTGCGACGGTTTCATCATCCTATGCAATAATTTCAAGTTCGCCACGATGACATCAAATCCGCATAACGGCAACCAGTGCGCCTACTACAGCATAACTGCCTTTCCTTCCTGTCAGCCCCCGGCCGCACCTATACCGTGCCCGCGGCGGCCGTCCTGAACTCCAACACCTGGAACGAGGCGCCCTTCACGATGGACACAAATGCCATGCACGAACAGTCTTTCTATGCCAGCGAGAAGGATGCCGGCCCACCTTCTACCTGCGGGCAACCAACGACGCCCCCGCCTTCTTCCGCTTGAAGGTGCAATGATGACCTGGCTCCTGGGAGGACCGGGAAGTTCTTTGGCTGGGCGGCCTCGCCGGAGGATCCGCTTAGCCTCCGTCAAGCGCACCCCAGTCCTTGCCCCCACCCCATTTTTGGTTGCGCTGCTCTTGGCGGGAGCCGCCTGCTGTTCCCATGCGGACGAGGGCGACAGTTGGACCAACCGCGCCGGACATGTCCTGAAGGCTTCCCCGCAGTCCATTAGCGGACAAAAGGTGACGTTTTTACGTGAGGCCGGTGGAAAGAACATAGCCTATCCCTTGTCGGTGTTTCTGCCGTCCGAGCAGGAGCCGCCTGCGCTGCCGCTTGAACGACACCACGGTTCCAGAGGGACTCAAAGCCGCCCATGAATTTGCCGCTCGCATCGTCAAGCGCTCCCGCCTGCTCAACCAAAGCGGCAACCTGCGGGAGCCGGAGCTTCAAGAGTCCCTGGCGTCAGCCCTCTCCGCCTTCCGCGCGCAGGCGGCGCCATTCATTGCCAGACAACAACTCTCGACGGAACGGCTGGAATTGATTATCAAAAAACTGCTGGCGGACAATAGCCCGTGAGCCGACGCAATACGATCTTGCCGCTTGCCGCCGTCTTAATATGTTTTTGCGGCATGCCGTGGCGGACCTTTGGAACTGACTCAAAAAAGGGCGAAATCATGATCGAGCCGTCGAAACAACTACCCATGGCAGGCGAAGTGTTCAGCGTGGAGGGCTGCACCGCGTTTTTGATTCCGCCTGCGCAAACCGCCGTCAGCAATGAGATGCCATGGGTCTGGTATGCCCCGACGCTGCCAAATTTGCCGGGCACGGAAGAGCAGTGGATGTTTCAAAAATTCAGCGATGCCGGCATTGCCGTCGCCGGCATCGATGTCGGCGAATCGTATGGCAGCCCGAAGGGCCGGGCCGCTTTTACCGCCTTGTACAATGAATTGGTTCTGAAGCGCGGCCTCTCGAAAAGGCCCTGCCTGCTGGCCAGAAGCCGCGGCGGCTTGATGCTCTACAACTGGGCCGTCGAGCATCCCGCATCCGTGGCCTGCGTGGCTGGGATCTACCCGGTCTGCAATCTTGCCAGTTACCCCGGCATCAAGCGGGCCTACGGCGCCTACGACATGACCGAAGCGCAACTCAACGCCGCCTTGTCCGAACATAATCCGATCGACCGGCTGGCGCCCCTGGCCAAGGCGCATGTGCCCATCTATCACATCCATGGCGACAGCGACACCGTGGCGCCGCTGGAAAATAACTCCGGAGTCCTGGCGCAACGCTACAAAAAACTGGGCGGCGCGATAACGCTAAACGTGGTCAAGGGACAGGGTCACAATCATTGGCAGGGCTGGTTTCAATCCCAGGAACTGGTCGCTTTCGTAATCGCCCACGCGCGCCCAAACCCCGGCAAACAACCGCGCTCTTCGCATTCCGCCGCTCCCTCTTCGTAGACGCCTGCCTTCGCTCGTGCTACGTAGCGAAGCGCTGCTTGGCGGAGTAGCAGCAGGTGGCGAGCCTGTCGCGATACCGTTCCCGCGCCAGTCCCCCCCCCATTCTCGCCACCGCGTCACCGCGGCGGCGTTTACCCGTTCCCCGCCTTCCACCCTCCACCCTCCACCTTCCACCTACCACCTATCACCTCTTCCGCTACGTCACCTCTCCATCGCGCAGGGTCACGATGCGGTCGCAGCGGCGGGCCAGGTCCTCGTTGTGGGTGACGAGCACCAGCGTATGACCGCGGGCGCGCGTGATGGCGAAAAGCGCCTCCAGCATCTGGGCGCCCGTGGCGGTGTCGAGATTGCCCGTCGGTTCATCGGCCAGCACAACCTCGGGCTCGTTCATCAGCGCGCGGGCCAGCGCGACGCGCTGCTGCTCGCCGCCGGAAAGTTCCAGGGGCGTGTGATGCATCCGCTCGCCGAGGCCCACCGCCATCAGCAGTTCCACGGCGCGGTCGCTCCGGCGCGCGCTGGCGCGCCGTCCGTAGAGGGCCACCGCCGGCAGGAGCACGTTTTCCAGCACGTCCAATTCCGGCAGCAGGTAGAAAGCCTGGAAGACAAAGCCGATGTGCGCGGCCCGCAAACGCGTCCGGGCCTCGGAACTGAGGGCGTACAAATCCTGGCCGTACCATTGCACCCGCCCGGCGGTCGGGGCGTCGAGTCCGCCGAGCGCGTGCAGCAGGGTGCTCTTGCCCGAACCGCTGGGTCCCACAATGGCCACGGCTTCGCCGGCGGCGATGTCGAGCGACACACCGCGCAACACGCGCAGCCGCGCCTTGCCCAGCGTGTATTCCTTCGTCAAGCCCTCGGCTCGCAGCGCTATTTCGGTCACGGACATGAACGCCTCCAAATTGCAGAAGCCAGAAGTCAGAAGTCAGAATCCAGAAGCCAGAATTCAGAATAACTCATTTCGGCTGTTCGTTTTCCTTCTGTCTTCTCTTATGGCTTCTGGCTTCCGACTTCTTCTGGATTTCAACTTCTGGCTTCTGACTTCTGGCTTCTGTCTTCCGGTAACTTCTCAACTCATTCATGCCTGAGCGCCTGCACAGGGTCCAGGCGCGCGGCGCGCCAGGCTGGCGCCAGCCCGGCGATGGTGCAAATTATAATCACCGCGCCGGCCACCCCGACGACATCCCAGACCGCAGTGTGCGCGGGGATTTCGCTCAGGCGGTACAATTCCTTGGGAAACAGTTCGAGGTGGAAGGTCGTGGAGAGCCAGCGCAGCAAATCGTTGCGGTAGCGCAGCGTCAGCAGTCCCAGCCCCGTCCCCAGGCCCGCGCCGAGCACGCCCTCGATCCAGCCCAGCCAGAGGAAGATGCGCATGATCGCGCCCGACGGGAAACCCACCGCCTTGAGCAGTCCGATTTCGCGGGTCTTTTGCACGGTGACCGTGATCAGCGTGTTGGTGATGCCGAAGGCGGCGACGATCGTGATGAAGATCAGCAGGAAGAACATCATGTTCTTCTCGACCCGCAGGGCGCTGAACAACTGGCGGTTCTGCTGCATCCAGGTGGTGACCTCGAAGTCCTGTCCCAATTCCTTGTGCAACAGTTCGGCGGTTTCGCCCGCGCGGAAGGGATCGCGGGTCATCACACGCAAGGCCTGGGCCTGCGCCTCCAGGCCGAAGAGTTCGCGGGCGGTGGCCAGCGAAACGATGGCAAAACCCGAGTCGTACTCCCACATGTCCACTTCGAAGAGTCCGGTGACCGTCATCTCCTCCGGCAGCACCAGTTCTTCACGCGACATGAAACTGCGCGGCGAACTGATCGTCAGGCGGTCGCCGACCCGCACCCCGATGCGACGGGCCAAGTCGGCGCCCAGCAGCACCTGATTGTGACGCAGCGTAAAGGCGCCGGACACGATGCTGGTGGGAATGATGCTGACCTGCGGTTCCAGGGCCGAGTCCACGCCGCGCATGATGGGCGTGAAAATCCGGCCGTCGCGCTGCAGCACCACCGGCCCCTCGATAAAGGGCGCCGCGCCGGTGACGCCCGGCAGCGCCCGCACGCGCGCGGCCAGTTCGGACGGGGAGTCCAGTCCGGCCCGCGTGCTGACGATCAGGTGCGAGTTGAAACTCAATATCTTTTCGCGCCAGAGGTCGTCGAACCCGGTCATGACCGAGAGCACGATCACCAGCACGGCCACGCCCAGCATCACGCCGACCACGGAAATGATCGTGATCACCGAAAAATAAGAGCGCTTGGGCTTGAGATATTGCAGCGCCAGGAAAAGCGAAAAGGAAAGCGTCGCCGCGCTGGATTTTCCGCCCCGCATGGCTTTCATTCCCTGGGTTTGAGCTGCGGGAAGAGCAGCACATCGCGGATGGCGTCGCAGCCCGCCAGCGTCATCACCAGCCGGTCGATGCCGATGCCCATGCCGCCCGCGGGCGGCATGCCATGCTCCATGGCGAGCAGGAAATCCTCGTCCACAAGCTGCGCCTCGGCTCCCGCCTGCTGCTCGAAACGCCGCCGCTGTTCGATCGGATCGTTCAACTCGGAGTAACCGGGGGCGACCTCCTTACCGCCGATCACAAGCTCGAAAACATCCACGACGCTCGTATCGTCCGGGCAGCGCTTGGCCAGCGGCACCAGTTCCGCCGGCAGCCGGGTGACGAAAGTCGGGTTCTGCAGCGTGCGCTCAATCAGTTTCTCGTAAACCTCCTGGGTGATTTCGACCGTTCCCCAGGCCGGGTCCACGTTCAGTCCCAGCGCCTGCGCCTGCACCGCCATGCCGGCCCGGTCGCGCTCGAACCAGTCGGCCCCGGCGCGCTCGCGCACCAGGTCGCGGTAGGATGCCTCGCGCCAGGGACGGGCGAGATCGATCGGCGCCTCGGCGCTGCCGGCCTTGAGCGTGCCCAGGGCGCGCTCGGCGACGGTGGTGATCAGTTCCTCGACCAGCTTTTGCATGCCGCCGCGGTCGCTGTAGGCCTCGTAGACCTCCATCATGGTGAACTCGGGATTGTGCGTACGCGACAGACCCTCGTTGCGGAAGTTGCGGTTCATCTCGAAGATGCGGTTGAAACCGCCAACCAGCAACCGCTTGAGATAAAGCTCCGGCGCAATGCGCAGATACATGTCGGCGTTCAACGCCGTGTGATGCGTGACAAAAGGCCGCGCCGCGGCGCCGCCGGCCTGGGGCTGCATCATGGGCGTTTCGACCTCCAGAAAGCCGCGCGACTGCAAAAATTCGCGCAGCTCGCGCACGACGCGGATGCGCAGATCGAAGACCCGGCGCGTTTCCTCGTTGGCGATCAGGTCGAGGTAACGCTGGCGGTAGCAGGCGTCGGAATCCTTCAGACCATGCCACTTTTCCGGCAGGGGCCGCAGGGCCTTCGCCAGCAGCGTCCAGCGGGTGATCTTGACCGTGGGTTCGCCGGTGCGGGTGGTGAAAAGCGCGCCTTCGACGCCGATGAAATCCCCCAAATCCAGATGCTTGAAGGCGGCGTAGGCGTCGTCGCCGATGCCGTTCTTCTGGACGTAAATCTGCAGCCGCCCGCCAAAATCCTGCAGATGGGCGAAGGTGCTTTTACCCATGTCGCGCACGCCCACCAGGCGGCCGGCGACGGCGACGGTTTTATTCTCCTCAAAGGCGGCCTTGACTTCGGCCAGCGCGCCGCTGCGCGGGAAAGCCGAGCCGAAAGCGCTCTGCCCGCCCGCCGTCAGCGCGTCCAGATTGGCCCGCCGCTGGGCCAGAATTTCGTTTTCGCCCGATTCGATCATATCCGCGCTTCCTCTCCAGCTCGCGTTCGCTTGAAGCAGTCACAACCATGCCGCAAACCCACGGGAAAAGCAAGACGCACCGTCAGCAATTCTCACCCTGGCCACAGGAGGTGCGGCCGTAACGTTACCCGCTACCCGCTTTCTTCGCATTGTCAATCATCATGGAAAACCGCATCCGCAATTCGCCTGAGATAAGGCGAGGGGTTCCCCGTATCTTTGGCATAGTCCGTGGTTTCAGAAAGTTCCATTTTAACCCGTCTTTCCCCGTTCGCGGATAAAACCGCCATATTTCCTCGATTTCCGCTCAAAGGTCTGCCCCACATTTTTTCTTCAGATCTTCCAGTCGTGGGGGCGGCTGTTCCGGCAACGTCAGGTGTAACTGATGAAGCA